>NZ_JBGOOD010000170.1:0-1005 GCF_041439475.1 Vibrio sp. 1S139 | reverse complement strand
GAAGCCTTTTTTCTATCTAAATAAACAAGTTAGCTCTTAAGATCCTGTCTATGAAAGTCCTTTAACGCGCGAACAAAGGTTTTGTCATCAAGAGCATATTGCAAGACATCTACCAGCGGGCCATTCCCAGATAGAAACTGGCCTCTTTTGTTCCGATGTACAAACTCCAAACCCAGCAACGTCTTCCCTGCTCCAGGAACACCAGTAACTAAGGTCAATACATTCGCCCGATTTCTATTTCCTTCACTTTCAACCCAAGTAGTTACTTTATCCAGCTCATCAAGCGCTTCATATATTCCTGCACTTTTAGCGCTCTTTAGCTCTTCTATTGGGTTATTTTGAAATATCTCTACTGCTGCATCTACTAGATTAGGTAATGGTACATAGGGCGATTTAAGCCACTGTTTTAAATCAGTGTTAGTAGGAGTGCCCTTTAAATGCTTATCAAGAAAGGCTTTGAGTTTATCGCTAGATAGGATTGAGATATTACTTTCGATATCCGTTAATTTAGCAGTGGATTGAGTCAAGACCAAACCGGCAATCACCTTTAGCTCAGCGCTTTCATGATGGTAATTACAAAGATCTCGATAATAGCCGCACAGCTGATCATAATCCGCTCGCTGATAGCGATCCTTCATTTTGAATTCTAAAATGAATAGCTTATTTTCGACGAGAAGCAGAACATCAGGCCTACGCCCTCCTTCCATTGGTAGAGCATACTCAAAAATAATATAGCCATCAGATTGGGCACGCTTGGAGAGTTCTTTCTGAAGATGATGAAAACAATCAACCCAAGCTCGTTTCTGAAGTTCACCGAGCTCCAAGCCAGGGAAGTTCTCACCAAACTCAGAACACATATTGGCCAACCAGTTTTCTTCTTGTTCTTGAAGAAAAACATCAACCCTATTTGCATAACAATAAGTCATTCACGGTCCTCTTCAGTTTGCTTGCCAGGGCGCGAGCACACTTTGTTCAATTTATAACCCAAAGAAGACTCGTGCCCGA
>NZ_JBGOOD010000169.1:0-1021 GCF_041439475.1 Vibrio sp. 1S139 | reverse complement strand
TTCCTAATTTCATGCGGCAACTTGTTATGCGAGCAATAGCTCAATTTGCTCGCCAGCAGAATGTCGGTCTACCAAATAAGCTCGACACCTTTGATGATGTACTGCTTCAAGATGGCAGCTCTTTCCACATCCATCGTGACCTGGCGGATGTTTATCCGAGTCGATTTAAACGTAACCCTGCAGCGGTTGAATGTCATATGACAATGTCGTTGAAAAGCTTTTCTCCAGTCGCGATGAACATCAGCGCTGATACGGCATCAGAAAGAGATTTTTTACCTGAGCCCAAAACGATGAACAACAAATTGCTGTTAGCTGACGCAGGGTATCCTGATTTCCACTTCTTTCGAGAGCTTGAACAGCATGGCGGATTCTATATTGTCCGAGGTGCTAAGTCTCTGAACCCTATGATTATTGAGGCAAGGAACGGCAAGGGGCGACTGCTGCCTAAGCTAGAAGGGAAGAAGCTGAAAGACATTACTCGAGGTACCAACCGTTCGCAGGTCCTTGACCTAAAAGTCCGTCGAGGTAAACAAGAGTTTAGAGTCGTGCGACGATGGTTTGCTGAAGAAAAACGATTCTGCATTTGGATAACTAACTTACCTTCAGACACCTTTACTGCCGATGACATCATGGCGATCTACCGCTGTCGATGGCAGGTGGAACTGCTTTTTAAAGAGTTAAAGTCTCACACCAACTGGCAACGATTTGTCACCGCACAAAAGGCCATCGTTGATGGGCTCATCTGGGCCAGTTTACTTGCGCTGATCATTAGGCGTAGTATTGCGCTTCAGATAATGCCATCGGTCTCATTGTTTAAAGCGGCAAAAAATGTGGATGTCTGGCTGTTACCAATATTTGAATGTATCAGTCACGGCGCATGGTCAGAAATCAGCAATAAAATCGAATGGGCTACCAGTTATATATCAAGGAACGCTCAAAAGTCCGCGCAGAGGAAGTCTAAAGAAAACATTACGTTAGACGGAATTTACGCTGAGCTTAGTGCTTAAGGTTCTGTCTATGA
>NZ_JBGOOD010000168.1:0-1027 GCF_041439475.1 Vibrio sp. 1S139 | reverse complement strand
GTAAGCGTCTTTAAATCGACACATTCAATCATCGAAACGAACGTCGTAACCTTTTAGTCTTTATGGCTAAACAGGAAATGAAAAGATGTCACAACATAAATCTCAACATCGTTCTCAACAGGAATGGCTTCGCCTTGTTCAAAAATATTACAACTCCAGACAATCGACGGCTCAATTTTGTCTAGAACATCGCCTCCATCCAAAAACATTTGATAACAATCGTCGTAAGCTTCGGCACTTGGTTAACCTACCCAAAACAACTGAAGACAAACCTTCTGAGTTCATTGTGGCTGAAAAAATAGCTGAACCGAAGAGTGACGTTGTTCTGCCTAGGAAATCAGCTTTACCTGAAAAATTACGCTTAGATGCTGGGATTTGCTCTCTCCATATTCCCAGTTCCGTTGCACCTGCGTGGATCGCAGAACTGCTTCGAGAGGTCGCCAAATGAAGATGTTCGTTGATGTCACGGACATCTATTTACATAAAGCTCCGGTCGACTTTAGAAAGGGCATCAATGGGTTAAGCTTGATCGTCGAACAACATATGAACCTCAATCCATTCTCTGAAGCACTGTTCGTCTTCTGTAATCGTACACGCGATAAGCTGAAAGTACTCTACTGGCAGCGTAACGGCTTCTGCCTTTGGCAGAAGCGCCTAGAAGAAGACAAGTTCTCCTGGCCACGAAAGATGCACGGAACCACCTTGTCACTCTCACAAGAGCAGTGGCAATGGTTACTCGACGGACTCGACATCGAAAAAATGAAGCCGCATCGCGCCTTGGATTACCAAAGTCTCAGCTAAAAAGAGCAGCATATGAGGAACTTAGCTTAGCTAATGTTGGTCTTCCTTGTATGAAGAATGATACCTCCCTACATGACATCGCTCTTTTGCGAGCACTACTTGCTGATAAAGATAAGCGGCTGAATGCCCTTGAGGAAGAAGTCTGTCACCTACGTCAATCTCTAGGTGACAGCGAATCGACTGTGCATACACTTCGTCAGTCCTTAGACGACAGCGAATCGACTGT
>NZ_JBGOOD010000167.1:0-1037 GCF_041439475.1 Vibrio sp. 1S139 | reverse complement strand
ACGATTAGTCAAATATGGCGTCGTTGAACCTCAAGCTGATTTGATCAACAACGCCTTACATAACTGCTCTGAGTCATGCCTCTTACAGCTTTCGTGTTTTGCATGCCATCCACATTCGTTAGACTTTTGTCAGAATAAATTGCTCGTATATCTCCATCGACTCGGCCTGAAAACGTGACATCATCAGCACTAATAGAAGCAATCGCTGAGGTTGCAAAAAATAAAAACGAACATAAAACGACCTTAATATTGACAAACGACTTCATAAACACCTCAAATGTAATTGGTTACATATGAGAGTTTAGCTTATTCGCAGGAAAAAAGAAGTCTAATGCCTACCAGCCACTCTTGCATCCGTGATGTTAGATTTGTAAACATTAATTTGTTCAGAAAAGTCCATTCATAACGATCATGATGTAGCATGGATACGGCCATATCAATTCACCAGACTTATGCATATTATGCACTGGTTAGCGATTTGATGGCAGTTAAACCTTAGGGAGAGACCGAAGAGTAAAATGCTAATACATATCTTGCAAGTCTTCATAGTAGTTTAATGGTTTTACATTAAGAGAATTAAATTTTATCTAACTTCGTAATATTTAATACCTGAACCTAAGATCTGGTATGTAAACCATGATTCTTGGCAACACTTGATTATTCACATCAACGTAAGCTATGTAAGATCATAGATGAATAGTTAGACAGATTTAATCGAGTGCAAAAAAAAGCATCACCATACCTTATAAGAAATAGGTCTAGTAATACTTTAATATTGATCAGGTTACCGGTAAGAGCTTATTCTAATACTTGGCCAGGAATGATCAAATCAGGATTTTCAATATCATTACTCTCAATGATCTCTTCTAAATCGAAGCCGAACTTTCTACGTAGTTCATATAACCAATCACCTTCTTGTACGACATAAGGTAATGTCGGCTTAACAGCAACTTCGGATATACTGTTAGACATAGTATCGAAGTCACATAGACAGAACCTTAAGCACTAAGCTCAGCGTAAATTCCGTCTAACGTAAT
>NZ_JBGOOD010000166.1:0-1055 GCF_041439475.1 Vibrio sp. 1S139 | reverse complement strand
AAGATTTTAGCTACAACACCAGCACCAACTGTACGGCCACCTTCGCGGATTGCGAAACGTAGACCTTCGTCCATTGCGATTGGAGCGATTAGCTCAACAGTCATTTGAACGTTGTCACCTGGCATTACCATTTCTACGCCTTCTGGTAGAGTGATGTCGCCTGTTACGTCAGTTGTACGGAAGTAGAACTGTGGACGGTAACCTTTGAAGAAAGGAGTGTGACGGCCGCCTTCGTCTTTAGAAAGTACGTATACTTCAGACTCAAACTTAGTGTGTGGGTTGATAGAACCTTTCGCAGAAAGTACTTGACCACGTTCAACGTCATCACGCTTAGTACCACGTAGAAGTGCACCAACGTTCTCACCTGCACGACCTTCGTCAAGCAGTTTACGGAACATTTCAACACCAGTACAAGTAGTAAGAGTAGTCTCTTTGATACCAACGATTTCTACTTCGTCACCTACACGTAGGATACCGCGCTCGATACGACCAGTTACAACAGTACCACGACCTTGAATTGAGAATACATCTTCAATTGGTAGTAGGAACGGTTGGTCAACTGCACGCTCTGGCTCAGGAATGTAAGAATCTAGTGCTTCTGCAAGCTCAACGATCTTGTCTTCCCACTGCTTCTCGCCGTTTAGTGCGCCAAGTGCAGAACCTTGGATAACTGGTAGGTCATCACCTGGGAAGTCGTATTCAGAAAGAAGTTCACGAACTTCCATCTCAACAAGCTCAAGTAGCTCTTCGTCATCTACCATGTCACATTTGTTCATGAATACGATGATGTAAGGGATACCAACTTGACGACCAAGTAGGATGTGCTCACGAGTTTGAGGCATAGGGCCGTCAGTCGCAGCAACAACTAGGATACCGCCGTCCATTTGTGCAGCACCAGTGATCATGTTTTTAACATAATCCGCGTGTCCTGGACAGTCTACGTGTGCGTAGTGACGTGCTGGAGTGTCGTACTCAACGTGAGAAGTTGCGATTGTGATACCGCGCTCACGCTCTTCTGGAGCGTTATCGATAGATGCGAAATCTTTAGCAACACC
>NZ_JBGOOD010000165.1:0-1102 GCF_041439475.1 Vibrio sp. 1S139 | reverse complement strand
AAGGTTACGACGTTCGTTTCGATGATTGAATGTGTCGATTTAAAGACGCTTACACTAAAGTACGGTGAGCGGTACGATTTTTCGAAAATGAAGTACGTCAATCGTTCTACCCCTGTCGAAATATTATGCCCAGAGCACGGACCCTTCCATACAACACCCAATAATTTTCTGGCCACGGTAAAAAAAATCGGTTGCCCGCTTTGCAGTCGTGCACAGAAGGCAAAACGTACACCACAAAAAGCCAATGATAAGAATGAAGTCAGGGGGGGTGGGACGGATAACTTCAATGTTCGTGGAGGGACGAAACAATATAACCACCTATTGCTGAAGGTGTTTGATTGACAAGTTACCGCCTAGATAGGGCGATGTTTGTTATTTGTTAGCTAGACATAGTCACTCGGCGCTTAAGGTCTTGAGCCTTCAAAACCTTGGCCCCCATAATCACAACTCTAAGAAACCCCTGTTTTGATTGGGACTTGTTCCAATTATCTAGGTTCTGCCGCGTTGTAGATGCGTACCTGGCCAATTCGTCAACGGTGTCAAACCCAGCCATTTTACTGAGCTCTGAGAGCTTATAGTCTGGTACAAAACTCATTGAGACACCTCCGAACTTATTAGTCAAAATGTTTGACCAAAAAACTTATTTTAGTAAAGTATTTTGACTAATGGAAGCTATTCCGTAAATATGTTTGACTAAACATTTGTAGCTAAAATACCCTATCAAAAATTTCATGCAAAAGGGGCTGCTGTAATAACAACGCCCCTTAGCTGATAGCACTGAGATTTTAGGCCGTACTCAAGTTACTTTGATATCCGATATACTCATGACACCCTATTCCTCTGCAAAAAGCACGTTTGATTATTGGTGAATAAATAAACGTATCTTACTGAATAATAGGGTGTGTGTGTGCCGTTATTCCCTGTCATTATGACGGAATGACACAAAGGTGCCTTGAACGACTTATGTGGGACTTATCGCTGAATTAGACGATACCCTATCATCTTATATCACCGACTCGAAGATTCCCCCCACCTTAACTCACCGCAATCGGGCCATGGAGGAGCGCGCGACGACATACAGAATGAGCAAAGCGAAAAAATA
>NZ_JBGOOD010000164.1:0-1108 GCF_041439475.1 Vibrio sp. 1S139 | reverse complement strand
GTCACAACCATCTTTCGAACACACGCGATTATTGCGACTTTCTTAGGCTTTCCGGCAGCTACAAGTCGAGCATAAGTTGCTTTGAATACGGGGTTACATTGCATGGCTGACATCATTGCCATATATAACACTGTGCGTACTTGCGCTCGACCGCCTTGGATCACGCGCTTACCTTTGTAGCGCCCACTTTCGCGTGTTATTGGAGCGACACCAATTAGTGATGCCGCTTGTTTATTTGTGATGTAGCCAAGTTCTGGTACGTTGCTAATTATTGATGCAGCGGCAATGTTTCCTATTCCAGGGACGCTCTGCAATATTGTGTTTTTAGCCTGATATTCAGGGCTATCTTCAATGAGTTTAACGAGCTTTTCTTCTAACTTGGTGATTTGATTTTTTATCGTGGTTAGCATCGGTTTGATAGTCGGATGGAGAGAAGCGGGAAGTATCTGGATTCGGTTCTTTTCCATGGTTTGCATGGATAACAACTGGTTTCGGCGAATGACTAAGTCACTCATTAGGCGTATGTTTTTTGGCTTTATGACAGTAAGAGCTGGTTTGATTGCTTCTCCATAGTGAGCAATCAATTCTGCATCTAAACGATCATTTTTGGCTCTGCGGCCAATAGCACCAGCGAACCGTTTTATGTGGACAGGGTTTGCTCTGACAATAGGTAATTGAGCCTCTGCACATGCAAGAACAAAAGGCATTTCTAATCGGCCTGTTGCTTCAATAACGATTCGTTCAGGACTGTGACTCTTAATCGTTTTGAGTGCTTTTTTGATGCCTTTATCATTGTTCTCTACTGAGAAAAATAGGTCTAGTGGCCTGATGTGGATGTCTAATTGTGTTTTGCCGGTATCAACTCCAACGTTGATGCTTTGATTGATTTTGGTATTCATAATAAGCTAACTCATGCTTGCGTAATGCGGGTTCGAGACCCAGTCGACTATTCGAGGTTTATGCTTGAAGTCCTATGTAGCGTTCATGTTTGTTATCGGTCTCTCGATAGAGGAGCCAGCGTTTAAACGAACTACTACATAGAAAGCTTTAGTTGCAGCTAAAGCCTGGGTCTCACATTACCCGATTGGAGTGCTTATTATCCATACAA
>NZ_JBGOOD010000163.1:0-1195 GCF_041439475.1 Vibrio sp. 1S139 | reverse complement strand
CAGGGCGGGATCGCACTTTGTTAACAAATATGATCTAATAGTGCTAAATCCACAATCACACAGCCATTTTGAACTTAATCGAACACTTATCAGTCGTCCAAGACACTCGGTCAGACATTAATCAGAAGCATGATCTTATCGATGTCATGTTCCTTGTAATTAGCGCCATCGCATCTGGATGTGAAGGATGGCAAGATATTGAATTGTTTGGGAAAGACAAACTAGATTGGCTGAGAAAATACAGAACATTTGAACATGGTATTCCACGTCGGCATACAATAGCCCGTATTTTACGTTCAGTTGTCGCAGAATCTTTGCTAGAGGCATTAGCCCTGTGGATTAACGAGCAACGCACTAGTCAACACAAGCCGATAATCGCATTCGATGGAAAAGTGCTGCGTGGCTCATACCGAAATGACAAAAAAACAGCGTTACAATTGGTTACCGCCTACGACACTGAACGTGGCCTCGTTTTGAGTCAAAAGCCGACTGAGAGCAAAAATGGCGAGATCAACGTTGTACGCCAAATGCTTGATGTTATTAACGTAAAAGGCAGTGTCATCACCATTGATGCCCTGCATTGTCAGCGCGATACGCTCGAGAAAATTGCAGAGAAAAAGGCTCACGTTGTTGTTCAAGTGAAGAACAACCAGCCCAAATTGAGAGTGGCTATTGTGGAGCAATTTCAAGCTGTCTTTGAAGCAGGTAAAGAGAAAATAGTTACCGAAATCAAAGAGAAGCACCATGGCCGCAGTGAAGAAAGATATGTATTTCAGTTAAAGGCTAAGTTACCTAAAGAGCTTGCGGAGAAATGGCCGACAGTACGAAGCATCATTGCGGTGGAGCGGCATCGAGTGATCAACGGAAAAGGAAGTGTAGACACCTCATATTACATAAGCTCTATGTCGCCGAATCACAAAATGCTAGGCCACTACATTCGTCAGCATTGGCGTATTGAAAACAGCCAGCATTACGTATTAGATGTTGTTTTTAAAGAGGATTACTCACGGATCACGCTAGATGGTGCTGTAGAAAATATAGCGTTGTTTAGACGCTTTGTGATGAACATGCTGAAGCAATGCGAATGTGGTGCACCAAGCCAAAAAGTGAAGTTGAAGAAGGCTGCTTGGAACGATGATTATCGGGCACGAGTCTTCTTTGGGTTATAAATTGAACAAAGTGTGCTCGCGCCCTG
>NZ_JBGOOD010000162.1:0-1290 GCF_041439475.1 Vibrio sp. 1S139 | reverse complement strand
GGAGTCCAGTGATGGGCGCCATCACCAGACCGTACCGCTGCCGATACCACAAAGCACGCCAGTATTCGACGCACCAATATATGGGCCATACCCTACTGACTCAATTGCTCAGTTCTGACGCCATGCTGGCTATCTCCAGCGACAAAGCCTTGTTTCACACCATGGTTGAATATCTATCAGGTCATAAAAACCCCGACAATGTCATTGAGCAAATCGTGACGCAAGCGGACGCGGCCAGCGTCGCGCAAGACTTGGGCGCCGACAAAGAGGGGATCAATCTCGCCGCTGAGCAAGCGCGCGGGGCGACGGTGTCCCTGGCGGGACAACTCAAGCTGACTTTATCGCACCTTCTGCAAAGCGCGACCCTCCCACTGAACAAAAAAGGCGCCGAAGGTTTTGTGGAGGGGGATCTCCTTTACTTGATGAGTAAGCCCATTGCTGACCGTCTACGCAGCACGCTGCTTGAGCGTGGCATCACCTCTGTCCCTTCGGACAATTCCCGTCTGTTTAACGAGCTGCAGCAACACCAACTTATTCGTCCGAATGCCGATGACCTGGCGATTTGGAAGTGTGAGGTGCTGCTCTCTGAGTTTGACTGGCGCCAAACCTTTACCTTTATCTGTGTGCATTGGCCGACATTCGCCCCAGAAGCAGAGCTGGAGAGCTTGGTGGGACACATTCTTCCCGTTAAGGGAGAAGCTGAGGGAGAAGCGACGACTGCTCAACCTCAGTCAATCGTGTCTGAGAATGAAGATGCGGCTATGACAGGTACCACTCACATTGAAACGTCCCTCAACAATGACGCCATCAGTGATGACCTCATGGCTTTCATGCAGCCCGCCACGCCGATGGATGAGGTTGAAGCCGCGTTGGAAGCGTTAAACGCTGAGCCCGTGTCCACGCCTGAGTCCAGCGAGCCTCACGCTCTCCTGCAGAAGATAGATTTGAGAGAGACCCACGGCGAAGACTTGGGCCGCGCTTTCTACGAATGGTTAGATTCAGTCCTTAAAGGCGGCGTGCACCCGGTGAACCGTCAAGACGCGTTATTCCATCGCCTTGAACAAGGTTTGTTTGTGGTTTCGCCTGGCGCCTTTCGTACCTTCATCGATGAGCGCTGTCAATACGCCAAAGCCAACAGTTACAGCGAAGTTCAACAAGGGTTGCAACCTCTAAAGCGTCATATCGTCACGAAAGAGGCGCGTAACGTACACAAAGCGCGCATTCAAGATTCCAATCAAGCGCTGAACGGCTTTTTGTTTCCTTTGACCGAAGCGTGGGAAACTCGCTACG
>NZ_JBGOOD010000161.1:0-1295 GCF_041439475.1 Vibrio sp. 1S139 | reverse complement strand
CGGCTAGCTACATATGGTGTCGTTGATCTTCAAGCTGATTTGATCAACAACGCCGTGTTGCCCCAAAAAATCATGAAAGTGGCTAAACATGGTAAAATTAATTTTATATATTTCATATAAGATATCACCATAGGTTTTATATTATTTAAAGATTTACGGTGATCTTTTTAAATATATTTTTCATAGCAATAGGTAGTGACCAAAAATAATTTAGATAATTTTGGTCACCATATGTTATTTAAATTTTGATAAAACAGCTTGAACTATGTCATTTGATAATCGATTGTTCTATTTTGTGTTTTAAATTAATAGATTGAAATTAGTCGAGAGGGGTAATTGTCTCTTTACCATCAAAGTCAAAATAACCTGATTCAGAAATTGCCTCTTCAATGCCAAAGTCTTTATTTGCTACTGTGATAGATACATCGCAAAAGTATGATGTATTTCTAACATTAGGGTGTTTTTTCTTTGAGCAAGTTGATTTTATCGATGGTCGTTTCTACAAGCCCCATAGTAGCTCCAGTTGCTTCAATGATGCCTTGTTCAACAAGAGACTCAACTTTTTTCGAGTCGTTGCCACAGCCAGTTATAAGAATAGTAGCAAGGCTAATGGTGAAGATTCTAATCGTCATGATGGTAACTTTAATATTAGTTAAAGGTCTTTATTTAAGTCGTCAGTTTGGCTTTGACTAGCCACTAAATCAAACTATTGAGTGTATATATTGTGCGATTGCTCTTGCAAAGACTAGGCTTGGCTTTCCGCTGTATCCAATACTTTGTTGTTAAACTCTTTTGTGCCTTTGTAACCCATAAATAGTGCTACAGCCCAAATGATGAAACTAATTGGAGATGCAATCACGGTAATTGCACATACAATAGCAATGATTAGATTAATAATACCCCACATGACGCTTCCTGCGTACATTTGACCAGCACCTGGAATAAAGAAGCCAAGTGCTAAGGCAACAATTGGGTTCTTCATGTTGTTCTTAAGTCTAGCTTCTTTAATTGAGTCGTTCATTTTAATCCCCTAATTAGTGTTTGTGTTCTAAAAGGTTAATCCACGTAGAACAATTAAGTCAAATGCATTAATTGTTTCACTTTTATTTTATTTTTGTTAATTGTCATGGAAGTGTAATAAATTATATTTGTAATAAAAAGTTCTGTCAGGTTTTTTACGTACAACCATTCCAATGTCAATAATTTATTTTGGGTGATTTCTATTTCGTGATTAAAGGTTAATCATAGACAGAACCTTAAGCACTAAGCTCAGCGTAAATTCCGTCTAACGTAAT
>NZ_JBGOOD010000160.1:0-1326 GCF_041439475.1 Vibrio sp. 1S139 | reverse complement strand
GCGAACGCCGAGGGATTTTAAATCCCTTGTGTCTACCAATTCCACCACCAGGGCAACGCAATCTTGCGAGGCCGATTACTGAAAAGTAAAAACACCATCTCTCAGCGACCTAAGCCGTGAGAACGAGGTGTACTTTAACGGAAGGAAAAAATTCGTCAACAATAAATTTTATCTTTTAATTCAAGTGATTAATTATCGAACTCAAAAGAATAAATTTAGTGCAGCTTGTACGGTTCTTATACTTGGATTTCTAATTTAAACGGACAAATCACTGACAACCATTGATTCAAATACCAATTGAATGCGGTGATTTTATTGTTTTAAACCAAGCAAATGGCGTTTTCATGTGCTTTTCACATTCAACGATTAGAGTTTGAAGTAACTCTTATTAAGAAGTAAACATGTGAAACCACTAAAACGATATCAATATGAGCGCTATGCCGTTCTTTGTAACCTCGCCTACCCTAGAGTTTTTAAGCAGACTCGCTATGGTTTTGACCCTAATGGACAACGCATCATCAAGAACCAGTTTGGTAAAACCATGATTAGAGTGTTGTGGAGTAGCGACAAAGATGAAGTGGTTGTGGTAATCAAAGGATCGCACAGTATCTCAGATTGGCTACTAACCTTTGCTCTATGGACCAGAAGCTGTAAGAGAATTGGGCTCAATTATCGTGTGCATGCGGGTTTCTACCATCTAATGTTTCAAGAGAGCCAGCCAAGTCGTAATGAAGATAAGCTTGGCTTAACCGTTATTGAGCGCTTGGAAGCCACGCTCACACCTCTCATCGAACAAGGAAAAAGAGTGTCTATTACTGGCCACTCTTCCGGAGGCGCTATCGGTTGTGTCTTCGCTGATTACTTTGATCAAAAGTACCCAGGCTGTATTAAACGAATAGTGACTTTTGGCCAACCCGCCATTGGTGATTGGAGCTTTCGAAAGCACTATCGCATGAGTAAGAAGACCTACCGAATTTGCTGTGACATCGACATCGTGACCTTCATGCCACCGGTTCCTTTGCTCTATTGGCATGTAGGTAAAGTGCTTTGGCTTTATAACGGACGAATCTATGAGAACACTCCTACATTAATCCGCCTTGGTCGCTCTATCTTTAGTTGGCTGATAAGACCTTTCTCTTACCACTTAATGAGCAAGTATATCCGTAACAAAGATTTCTTTGATAAGCATTGAAATGGGTACGTAGGAAGCTTTTAGCGGGGTCAAAAACGAAAAAACCAGTCACTAGGACTGGTTTTTTCTGAATGATGGCGGCGCCTCCCGGAGTCGAACCGAGGTCCACGGATTTGCAATCCGCTGCATAGCCA
>NZ_JBGOOD010000159.1:0-1391 GCF_041439475.1 Vibrio sp. 1S139 | reverse complement strand
AGGATCAGATCGCAGGACTCGAAAAAGGTTCAATTGATTTAGGCAACAACGCCGATTGCTTGTCCAAACATGCTTGCATTTAAGTTCATACCTTCCTCACTAAATCTTGATTATGTATAAATCGATCTTTCAAAGCGGTTTGATTAAGCCACGGCGAAGATGATGTATAGACCGATACCAACACCGATCATCGGTACTGCATCCACAAGACCCATCATGATGAAGAATTGAGTACGAAGCATTGGAGTAAGGTCTGGTTGACGCGCAACACCTTCAAGGTATTTACCTGCTAAGTTACCAATACCAGATGCTGCACCTGCTGCACCTAAACCGATCAGTAATGCACCTGCTACATATAAAACTGCGCTTACGATATCCATTTGTATCTCCGATAAATAATTTTTTAGTTAAATTTTTTAGTTATTAATTAGTGGTGTTCTTCTGTTGCCATACCTAAATAAACAACGGTCAGTACCATAAATATAAATGCTTGCAAGAATACGATTAATATGTGGAATAGTGCCCAAGGAACACTCAGTGCCCATTGCATCCACCATGGCATTAATGCGATCAGAATAAATATCATCTCACCTGCATACATGTTTCCAAATAATCGTAAGCCTAGTGATATAGGTTTTGAAATTAATGTTATTAATTCAAGAACTAAGTTAACAGGGTATAAAAGAGGGTTATCAAATGGCTGCGTAGTAAGCTCTTTGATAAAGCCTTTCAATCCTTTATTTTTAAATGTATAAGTCAACAGTAAGATAAATACACCGAGTGCCATCGACATTGGAATATTTACGTCCGCCGTTGGTAGATCTCTAAAGTGTTCTAGACCCATTGCACGACTTAATGCTGGTATGAAATCTATTGGTAATAAATCGACCGCGTTCATTAACAACACCCAAACAAAAGTGGTTAATGCCAGTGGCCCTATTAATTTATCCTCCGCTTGAAAAATCTCTTTTACTAGGTTGTTTACAAAATCAAATATCAGTTCGATAAAACATTGAAATCGACCTGGAACACCGCTGGTGCCCTTAGTCACTACGTATCGAAAAGCTCCAATAAACAGTAAACCCGTAATCCAAGATACCAACATCGAGTCGATGTTGAACGCCCAGAAACCATCACCTGTAGTTAAGAAGGTTAAGTGATGCTCTATGTATTCGTGAGCGGTAGTTACTTGATCCATACTACACGTACTCCGATCTTGTAGAGGCAGTAATAAATGGTGTTAAGAAGTACCCAACCATAGTGAGAATATATGCGTACAATATTACTGGGTTATCCAATTTGAAAAACTGGAACGCCAAGATAAACATTAAGAACGTATCATAGACAGGATCTTAAGAGCTAACTTGTTTATTTAGATAGAAAAAAGGCTT
>NZ_JBGOOD010000158.1:0-1425 GCF_041439475.1 Vibrio sp. 1S139 | reverse complement strand
TAATGCCGATCGTTTAAGAAGACTTGAACGATCCTGCAGTTAGCAGATAATCCCCATCAACAACGTTGATGGGGATTTTTTTATGCTTGAACAAGAATTAGCAATGGCGCACGAGACTATTGAGGATACGGATAATTACGAATCTGTCGTCAACGCCATTCAACTAGAATGGATAGAACAAGCTCTTCTTGAAACAAATAAAGCGAGCATAAGACGACGTCGACTTCCCGCTCAGCAAGCTGTCTGGCTAGTTATTTGGATGGGGTTGCAACGCAACATGTCTATCAAAGAGGTATGCAGTTCATTAGACATTGCCCTTCAACCAAAACCTGAGGATAGTTGGTCTCGTGTTGCGCCTAGTGTCCTCACCGATTCACGTCGACGTCTAGACGAGAGTCCATTAGCGGCTCTTTTTCACACAACAGTCAAGGCTTGGCGCGAAGATATCATTCAACAAGACAGAGACTTAGGGCTTAACGTTCTTGCTGTGGATGGAACAACATTTAGGTGCCAAGATTCACCAGAGAACGCCGAAGAATTTGGGTTCATCTCTAAAAAACTGAAACCTTATCCTCAACTTCGTTTAGTTGCTTTGATGTCAACGGAAACTCGAATGATTATGGGGGCAGCTTTTGATGGTTGTCATGTCGGTGAAACGACCTTAGCTAAACGTTTATTCAATGATATCCCAGCGCACTCATTGACTTTATTTGATCGTTGTTATTTCTCCGCAGACCTTTTGTTGTCATGGCAAGAGAGTGCGGAAAATGCTCATTGGTTAATGCCTGCAAAACGTAAACTACGCTATGAAGTATTGGAGAAATATGCAGAAAATGACATGCTTATCTCAATGCCCATCTCTCCTCAGGCCCAGCGGCAGAATCCTAATTTACCCGAGCGTTGGGAAGCTAGATTAGTCCTATATCAAGAACCAAAAGGTGAGATAAAAGGTTTTATTACTTCACTTACAGACCCTAGCAAATACTCACTAGAAAGCCTGCTGCGTATTTATTGGCAACGTTGGGAGATAGAAGAAGGTTATGGTGAAATTAAACAGACTCAACTGCAAAGTCACGTCACTTTACGAAGTCGTTTTTCTGTCGGTGTGAGGCAAGAGCTTTGGGGTGTCTTACTTGCTTATAACCTAGTGCGATTAGAGATGGTTAAGATAGCTTCAGAAGCAGGGGTTCGAGCGACTAGGGTCAGTTTTACGGCCGCGATTAACCTTATTGATGCGCAGTTACGTTGGCTAGCTTTATGTCCAGACGGAACTCTACCAGTAAAACTTAAAAGAATGAGGGAAAGTATCAGTCACTTCATTCTCCCAGATAAAAGAAAGGACCGAACGTTTCCACGTTCAATCCTCTTTGTTCCAGCTAAATATCCGTTTAGATTCAAACAGTAATGCTTATCCGAACGGCATTG
>NZ_JBGOOD010000157.1:0-1434 GCF_041439475.1 Vibrio sp. 1S139 | reverse complement strand
ACAGATTACACCGCAACTTACTTTCTCTTCCATACACCAGAAATCAGCATAGCTCGATCCAAATTATCGACAAAGTCTTTGATTTCTGGTGCATCTAAAGCGTACTTCGCTAGAGCAATATTTAACTGAGCTAATTTCACAATGCTTCTTCCTTGAATGATTATGATAAAAATAGAGAACGCTGCGATAAGCAATAACCATTCGCCAATCTCAGATCCTCACTGATACTTTACACCGTAACACGAAAGCTAAATTGATTGTTTTGTTATTGATTTCATTACATCCAACTTTTTATGTAGTCGCTGATAAGTTCATTGGCTTTGAAAAAAGGGCTAATTGGAAGTGTGAGGTTCAGTTGTTCAATATCTACAACCTCACAGCCATTTAAAGCCTCGAATTCAACCCAAGAACATTCATCTACTTTTCGAATCACGTTTGATTCTAATAAAAGTTGAGCAAAATGAGCTGGGCTGTAACCCTTAGTTTCTGCAATAAAATGCTGCTTTTCTGAGGTTTGCTTTTGCGCTAACAACAAATAGAATTTGGCGATGTCATAGACGTGGACGTATTGATTATACCCTTGGGATGGGACAGCTACCTTAACGGTTCGATTTGCATACGATTCGATGATTCGCTTTAATTGGCAATTGTCACCGCCATATACCAAGCTCGGGCAGTAAACGATATGCCAGTTAGTACCAATCACGGAATGAATTGTTTTTACGTCTAACTCAACGGCCTTTAAAGGTTTAAGCCTAAACTCTTTAAGGTCTTGTTGAGATGCATGACCAAACAGCCAAACTCCCGATGTGTGGATCTTTATCGCATCTTCAGACGCAAACCTATCAAGCTGTGTGAGCAAACCATGTTCAATGTCTACGATTTCAACTGGCGAAAATTCTGACCAGTGAGGGCGTGCGCAATTGATAACCACATCGAAGTAATCTTCATAATCTGTGGATAGGTCTTTGATGTAATCCGAACAAGGGACAATGCCTTTGTCCCTCCTGTATCCAAAAACATCAAAACCACTGTTTACGAATGCCTTCGTAATGTGACGACCAATATAACCATTGGCACCTGCTATTAAAACTCTCATTCATTCCCTAAATTAAACACCAAGCTTCAACCGTTGACCATTTATTCTTCATAAAAACAAATATAATGTTAGCGATTAAAAATACGCAGGTATCGCGCCTTTGAATTCCGCGTTATCACTCGTACTGTACATACAGTCAGACCCTTCAATTGCGGTAAATCCTAGTCGCCTATAAAACTCTTTGTCAATATCACTATGCAGAAACAACGCCTTACTATTTTGATTTTGGAATAGCTCATCTTTTACCAAGTTAATTAATTTTGAAGCATAGCCTTTGCCCCTTCATAGACAGAACCTTAAGCACTAAGCTCAGCGTAAATTCCGTCTAACGTAAT
>NZ_JBGOOD010000156.1:0-1447 GCF_041439475.1 Vibrio sp. 1S139 | reverse complement strand
GTAAGCGTCTTTAAATCGACTCATTGACTTTCAAGCCTCAACACAGATACCGCCAACTAAGGCGGTATCTGTCATTCGTGCGTATTTTGCTACGAGGAGGGAGCTTCGGTTTGTGGCATGTTCCAAGGAAGCAGATGACGATGATCATCACCGTATTTCAACTTAGGGACTTCTCGCAGTACGTATTCTAGGTAGTCATACGGTTCGCAGTCGTTCGCTTTTGCCGTTTCTATAAGGCTGTACAACACTGCACTGGCGCGAGCGCCATTGTGAGTATTGCTAAAGAGCCAGTTGTTCCGTCCAACCGTGAACGGACGTACTGAACGTTCCGCGCGATTGTTATCCAGACTTAATCGACCATCATCAACCACACGACTCAGCTTTTCCCATTGATTGAGGCTGTAGTTAATCGCGACCCCAAGTTTGCTTTTCGGTAGAACCTGAGTCGCAGACTTATCTAACCAAGCTTTGAACGCCTTCAGTAATGGCAAGGTCTTTAATTGCCTCAGTCGATACCGCTCTGCTTCGGGTTTATCTTTTATCTCTTGTTCGATGCGATAGAGTTTCTGGAACCACGTGATTGCCCACTGGATTTTGCCTCCTTTACCTTGCTTTCCTTTTGGCTGACTCTGCTCCGCTTCAATGAACTTGCGCCTTGCATGTGCCCAGCAACCAACCAGTTTCGCTTCCGTTTTTTCATAGGCTTCGTATCCATCAACATGCAGGTAACCACCGTAATCCGATAAGTACGAAGCTGGACAGTGGTGTCCACGGCTTCCGTCTTGGTAATCGAACAAGACGATACCCGGCGATTGCGCATCGCCTCCTCGGTCACGGCCACATCCGTACAACCAGATGTAGCTTTTCTTTCTCTCATCATTCAAGACCGTCAATGTGGTTTCGTCAGCGAACAGCACCTCTTGAGCAAGTAACGTCTCTTTGAGTAATGCGATGAGCGGCTCTAACTTCTCCGCACACTTCAGTATCCACTGACTCATCGTTTTACGACTCAGCTTGATACCATACTGACCGAACAACGACTCTTGTCGATACAGAGGCAACGCGTAGTAGTATTTGTTTGCGATGATTTGCGCTAAAAGGGACGGCGTGGCGAAGCTTTTGGGGATAATAGATGGCGCTGGCGCCGCCATCACCACGGTGTTTTGCTCCCCTTGTTTGTCACACTGGCGGCAGACGTACTTAGGTCTCTCTATTACTTCGACATACAGTTTGGCCGGGAGGTACACCAGTTTTTCACTGGTACTTTCACCCATTTGACAAAGCGTTGACTGGCAGCATGTACAGACTTTGTCGGAGTCTGGCACATCGAGAACGACGTGTTCACGCGGCAAGTCTTCAGGGAGTTTAGGACGGCCACGGCGAGATTCAGATGACGTATTTCCCTTGTCATTCTGCGAAGGTTGTTTACAGTCACGCTTTGCATCTT
>NZ_JBGOOD010000155.1:0-1461 GCF_041439475.1 Vibrio sp. 1S139 | reverse complement strand
CTCCAATGGCTTTTAGCACCTCCTCTTGACCAGAGACGGCCAAGTAAGCCAGTTTGGTGATCATGACATGGCACACTTCACTGGTAAGATCGTCTTTTTTCATGCTCATACCCCCTCCAACATCACAAGTGGATTGACCGCGTAGCGAGTTTCCCACGCTTCGGTCAAAGGAAACAAAAAGCCGTTCAGCGCTTGGTTAGAATCTTGAATGCGCGCTTTATGTACGTTGCGCGCCTCTTTCGTGACGATATGACGCTTTAAAGGCTGCAACCCTTGTTGTACTTCGCTGTAACTGTTGGCTTTGGCGTATTGGCAACGCTCATCGATGAAGGTACGAAAGGCGCCAGGCGAAACCACAAACAGACCTTGTTCAAGGCGATGGAATAACGCGTCTTGACGATTCACCGGGTGCACGCCGCCTTTAAGGACTGAATCTAACCATTCATAGAAAGCACGGCCCAAGTCTTCGCCGTTGGTCTCTCTCAAATCAATCTTCTGCATGAGAGCGTGAGGCTCACTGGACTCAGGCACAGAGACAGGCTCAGCGTTTAACGCTTCCAACGCGGCTTCGACCTCATCCATCGGCGCAGCGGGCTCTATTGCCGCTGAAGTTGTCGCTTCTGGGTCTTCATCCTCTTGCTCGATGGGCGATGTAGTCTGCGTCATAGCGGGCTGCATGAAAGCCATGAGGTCATCACTGATGGCGTCATGGTTGGGTGGCGCTTCAAGATGAGTGGTGTCTGCCATAGGTGCATCTTCATTCACAGACACGATTGACTGAGGTTGAGCAGTCGTCGCTTCTCCCTCAACGTCTACCTCAACAGGAAGAATGTGTCCCACCAAGCTCTCCAGCTCGGCTTCTGGGGCGAATGTCGGCCAATGCACACAGATAAAGGTAAAGGTTTGGCGCCAGTCAAACTCAGAGAGCAGCACCTCGCACTTCCAAATCGCCAGGTCGTCAGCGTTCGGACGAATAAGTTGGTGTTGCTGCAGCTCGTTAAACAGACGGGAATTGTCCGAAGTAACAGAGGTGATGCCACGCTCAAGCAGCGTGCTGCGTAGACGGTCAGCAATGGGCTTACTCATCAAATAAAGAAGCTCCCCCTCAACAAAACCTTCGGCGCCTTTTTTGTTCAGTGGGAGGGTCGCGCTTTGTGGTATCGGCAGCGGTACGGTCTGGTGATGGCGCCCATCACTGGACTCCAACGCTCCCCCTCCCCGCTTTCTTGATGCAACTCGATGTCCACATCATTAATCTTGCCTGAGTCGTGCAGCAGCGCGCATAAAAACACGCCATAGACCCAAACAATCTCTCGGTGGATAACCTCTTCGGGTGGGGTATTGGGCGGTAATATCGCATTACGGCGCAGGCGCATCGCGTAAATGGCCACATCGAGGCTGTGAAGCAGTAAACCGCGTTTACCGGTGTGGTGATAATTTTCTGATGCAGGGATATCTTGA
>NZ_JBGOOD010000154.1:0-1529 GCF_041439475.1 Vibrio sp. 1S139 | reverse complement strand
CGATTAGTCAAATATGGCGTCGTTGAACCTCAAGCTGATTTGATCAACAACGCCTGTTCGTTCTAGAATTCGAGATGCCGTTACATGAACTATATGCATTTCAAAAAGAAGCGCAAAGCATAATAATAATACGCTCAAAGCTAGACGGCTGTTACCCAAATTTAGAGTTAATTGCTAACGAACAGAATCATAGGGACAAAGCCTCTATTAGTCGGGCTGCAAGAGATGATATTCGTGGACAAGAGTTTGATTATAAAAGTGTACTTAAATTTCAACGTTCACGAGCTTTCAGCTATATAGTTAGGAAAGCCTTACCATCTCGTTTTTTTGATTTCTCAGAAAATGGAGTTGAATGAAGAACGAGGTGTGGACTAAACACTTATAAGTGTAATACGGTGAAGACTGGCACCCTAATTAATAATTCGTTTCCGAAGAGGACTAAACTTAGTCCTCTTCTACGTCATTCTCAGGCGCTTTTGTCCCAAGAAGCTTCTAATTTAACTCGATTAATATCAATGCCACTGGCTAGCCGGATATATTTGGAAAATAAATGAAACTTAATTGGCAACACATAGCTATTCTTGTGATTTTTTGGGGGACATTAGTTAGCCCTATTGCATTTTATATTTATACCTTCGGTTTTGGCATCTGGGAAAGCAATGATGACTGGGGTCAAATGGGCAGTGCTATTGGAGGGCTTTACACTCCAATCCTATCTTTATTTACATTTATGCTCTTAGGTCTTCAATTGTATCGACAAAATCAGGTTGATCGACACAATCAAATAGCGTGGTTTATAGATCGAAGCCTAGAAGGTGGTGAAAAAGCATTGAAGTACATGGCAGAAATTTCTCAAGAAAAAAATATGGAGAATCAAACTGTTTTGGATGGCTTACTATCCACCATCAAGAATGGCACCCCAGAAGATGTAGCATCCTATTTAGGTATGCCTGTCAATCAACGCTTTTTTCAGCAGCGACTATATATTTTTCAAATCTTGAAGGGTTAAAAAACTCAAAGAACCTTAGCGCGCAACTTGCTTGTGAAGAGTTGAGGACAGAGGCTGCTATGTTGTTAGGTTACAATATGATGATACTCATTGAGCGAGAAGTCCTACGCGGCATGTTGTCTTATGGCCCATATTTTGATAACGAGTTATCAAAATAACGGAAAACTTAGGTCGCTTTTGTTCCAAAGCATGGCGGCATAACACGTCTCTGGACATTTTTGAGCTGGCGGTTACGCTCACAAGTGCCTATTTCGGATTGGCAATGTTTAGTCAAAATGTAGTAGGCAAAGCATTGGCTCATATGTTTTCTAGCCGCGCTCGCCTGTCATTCTGCGACGGGCGCCCCGACTTCCTGTGCGCATCCGAGAAAATTACTTAACAAAGGACGGGCTTGTTCAACACCCCAATAAAGTGACGGTCTCGCGACACTAATTCTAACTGGTTAGCTCCTTTATCAAGTTCAAAGGGCGTTGTTGCCTAAATTAGTTGAACCTTTTCCAAGTCCTGTGATCTGATCATT
>NZ_JBGOOD010000153.1:0-1567 GCF_041439475.1 Vibrio sp. 1S139 | reverse complement strand
GACTCATCAACAGGCTACTGCATGATCTCCATACACCACATTTGACAATAGCTCGTGCGATCGGCGTATTACTTTGTGGCCGAGCAAGACGGCAGTTGGTACACCAATCTGAGCCAGTGCGCTGCAGTCGCCAAGCGCTATTACTCCAATCAAAGCGACGATATTGAGCTAGCTCATCAATACGCTCTCGGAAATTTGATATCTAAAACAGAAGCTTTTGAATTGTATGAAAGGCTGAGTAAAAAGCTTGTTGTAAATTAAGCATTAACACAAGCTAGAACAACAAACTTAACTACCTTTGTAACGGCTTTAGGAAAATTAGATGGATGTCCACGAGTGTGTTTCTTTTATCATGCTGAAGGAATCGCAGGTATTACTAGAAAAGCGTAGTGAGTCTAGGGAGACCGATCCCGGTTTAATCACTATACCTGGCGGCCATATTGAACACGGTGAAAACCAGGTTCAGGCGCTGTTTCGTGAACTTGATGAAGAGCTTAATGTTGTTCCGATTGATTACCAATACTTGTGTTCGCTTTACCATCCTACGAAGGAACTTCAGTTGATTCATTATTTTATCGTGAGTGACTGGGAAGGAGATATCACCGCTCAAGAGGCTGATGATGTTAAGTGGTATTCACTAGGTTCAGCTCCTGTTGGTATAGCAGCCGATGGTATTGCTTTGAAAGAAGTAGAGCGCGTGGGTAGGTATCTTTAGTTTGGATTCGATAAGATGTTTTGGACGTTTTTTGAGGGCTCAAAAACGGTGAAACCCCGGTGTTGGTAGTGTTAAGAATGATAGTATAAAAACTGAATATATTCCAATATGTTATCTAACTAATCCTGATAATACTCTTCGAAAAAAATGCAAATTTTATTAACTTAACTCATTGATTTGATTATCGTGATTTGAGTTATTATCACTGTATTTTGCAAAAAGAGTAAAGCGCAAAAAATGGAAAATCGAGATAATAATTCCCCACGGTGTTGTTTAGATTTCTCTGGTTGTGACTACCTTTTATTGGCCATATTATAATGTGGTGGTGTCGATCTTCTGCCGAGTACCTGAATCCAAATATAACAAATTGCGTAGTAATAGGCGGTTTTAGTTGAGGGAGCCAACTCGCTCTTTTTTCTCCACAACTCAGCCATCAGCTTACGTCCAATTTGGCCAATAGATTTGATGGCAGGGTTGTGCGTCTGAACATGACGACAGAAGCTGCTCATTTTCTCTGCCTGATTTTTTACGGTTCTTTTTGCCCCCCCTGTCCTTAAGTATAGATGTATAGTTCGATTTAACTCATATTCCATTCTTGTCATGATCTACCCCAGGTATGCATTTGTCATGTCTGTTCGATGATGACCAAACTCTCGATAAGATTGAGATTGGAACTCTAGGTAGCTTTAGTTTATTGAGAGCATTGAGTGTTGTTGCTCTTGAGTGACGTTGACGGTTTTCCATCAATACAACCAAATTAAATCAGTTTGTTTTTTTGAGCTAAGGGGCTTTAGATATTTCATAGACAGGATCTTAAGAGCTAACTTGTTTATTTAGATAGAAAAAAGGCTT
>NZ_JBGOOD010000152.1:0-1709 GCF_041439475.1 Vibrio sp. 1S139 | reverse complement strand
AACGGCGGACTGTTAATCCGTATGTCGCAAGTTCAAGTCTTGCAAGGGGAGCCAATTAAAAGAAGCCGCATCATTGATGTGGCTTTTTTGCATCTAAAGATCCTAACTTATTAATACAACTACCCTCACCTTTCAAATACCATATTCAATTCAGAAACCAACCGTTTTTATATCCTTCCAAAGCTACAAATCTTCGCTACTTAATGCTCTTCAAAATCTCCCAACAACAAACGACACATTCACGTAAGAGTCAGTCACAGTACGTTGCTACTCATTTTATTGACTAGGAGATCGGTTGAAAAAATCAATACTAAGTTTGGAGGTAAGAAAGCTAAATAACGAATCAAGTAAGCGCTGAAAAGCTCTGTAAGACACTTCAATCCAAATTGATACACAGATTACTCTTTATCAAAACTATCCACTACAATAGCGCCCATAGAGGCTGGCATTGAAATAACAATCACTCTTTTGATCGATACGACGGGATCACTCAATAGAGGTAATTTGTCCAGGCAAGTCAGTACCAAAGCAACGACCAATGCCGTCATAACATAAGCAATCACTATTCTGAAAATAAACACCGGCAACCGAGCAACAACATCTTTTTGAAAGACACTCTCATACGTATAGAAGCCTAAGAACACCGCAGACAGTAAAAATAGCAGCAATAGATTAGCGGTAGGTAAAGTCTCCCCTAACTTCCAAGCCTCTTCAGAAAAAGAAATCGGCACGGCCAAGGCAAAAGATCCCACAAAGATCTGGCTCGCATCTTCAAAGTTAAAACTCAATTTCATAATTCGACCCATTAGGTTTAAGGCTTTATCTAATTCTGAAAAGAATCACAAAACTATCCGCCAATGATTTGGGGGATTTTTATTTCTACTAAGCAAACAGTAGTGACCTTCTAGCTTCATCTTAGTCGCAATAACCAAAACATAGCTTGAACTAACCAGCAAGAAATCAATATGCTCAGAGCAAAACGGTCAACACGACTGATTAATATCGAGTCAACAAACACATCAAAATCGAAGACAGAGTGGTAACCCCTAATATACCAGCACCTAGAACCAAAGAATCTAAATCCGCAGGGTGATAAACGTCACTTCACGAATACGAGGGATGCTCTATTTCTTAGCTTATATACCCCTCAGGCACCACTTGGGAACACACTTAGCGACTCTCACCTTTAAGCTGAATCTAGCCTACTTTCACCCTTTGAAGTACTTAGAACGAGTCGCTCAATACCATCGAGAGTGGTTTTAAGCTCAATGCATAACAAAGAGACATTAAGTCGACTCATTATGAGCTCTAGCGTTCTTAAGAGAAGCCTCCATGATAGAGCCCTAATTACACGTATCCTATAGATTCACAGATAGAGCAGAAGTCAGATTTCGTAGCCGAAAGGCTGTTAACTAACACTGAGAGCCGCTCACTTAATAAAGGAAACATCTACAGCGCGTATGGCTCGAGTATCTGAATGCTAAACTTAAAGCTATATACGTTTGAAATCATGCTCGAGTCACCTCACAGCTGGAATCAGAAATGATGTAGTCCTAATCATGAGTTGGTTTTGGGGAACACCTGAGCTAAGAGCTGTGGGCTGCGGGAAAATCTTTTGTGTAAGTTATTCGACTGACGTGCGAAACACTATGATTTATACCAATTAAAGTAAAAATGTGATCTAATTAAGATTGATGAATTATTGTGAA
>NZ_JBGOOD010000151.1:0-1749 GCF_041439475.1 Vibrio sp. 1S139 | reverse complement strand
TCAGTGGAAGTGGGGCCCGTTCTTATCGTGATATCGTCTGAAGGTGAGTTTATCGAGAGACTTGATACGATAAGAATGGGAGGTACTTTAAGGCGCTTTGGTTTATCCACTCTATCCACAGATTTTTAAAATTAGTAATAGAAAGAAAAGTACCGAATGTAAGTTATAAAATGGGGTATCTACTTTTCACCGCCGTAGTATCTATATATCTCAATAGTTAGTATCCATTTTGTGTGGATAACGTACAAAGCCAGCAAAACGCTCCCCATCGGAGAATTTTATCCACCGCAGACTGAAAATCAGTCGAAAAGAGAAACAATAGAGGTAAAGTCTAACTAATAGAGCGTGATGAAGGTCAAATTAAGTGGGCAGAGGGATGTACTAAAGCCGCTTCGAAGAAGCAAAAGGATGAAAAAGAAGGGAGATTAAGCCGCGAGGGTCTCGGGCGGTGAAGCGGTAGGAGAGAAGCCCAAATGTTTAAGGCGGGTATTCGCTGTCACCTCGAACTCTTGCTTACTCAGTATTCTGTCTAACCCTTCATCGAGCATTTTTTTAACAACGAGGCTCAACGCTCGTGAGCGATCATTGGTTTGTTGAACTTTTTGTCTGGTACTGGCTGCCCCAATCGCCTGGTTACGACGTTCAATGGTGCCTTCCCATAGGGTATTACGCAGTATGGCCAAGCGTGCAGGTAGACTCCCCGCTCCCTCTTGAATCGCAAGCTTATCCTCCGCTTCAAATTCTTGGCAAAGTTTCTTTCCAGCGGTTTCTCCGCCAACTAAAGTCCCGAAGTCATCCGTTAAGACATACACGTTGTTGAGATTGCGCTTTTGCCCATCACTTTTATCATGCACCAGGCCACCACGTGGGTCGGTCGCCAGGTTATCCCCAATAAAGGCATGACGAAGCAACCCACACTGGATAAGTAAGGAGAACCAACGAGAGACCGTGGATTGGCTTTTACCAATCACTTCGCCAATCTGTGACTGGGTGCCTCTTAGTGAGAACGAACGCGTGCTGAGACAAGTGTTGCAAATCATATAGAGCACTAAGTGATCGAAGGTTTGCGCCGCATCTTTACGATACAACACCGTGCTGCCTTGACGCTGCAACTGGTAGTATAGTCCACCATTAGCCCGAGCGCCGTGTTTTAACACCGCACGAAAGACATCGGCGAGGCCCGCTGGGAGCTTAGGGGGTTGGCCACTTTTCTTCCAGCGCTCAAGCGCATACTCAGGGCGATGATGGAACGCAACCAAAGCCGCTTCATAATCCGAGAGCGGTTGGGTGGCCTCCCCCATAGGGGTTTGCTTGGCTTTTTCGAGTTCGACCAAGAGCTCAGAGCGCTTTCGTGAACGCTTGCTTTCGCGTACATATCGCTGCTCTTCATGCTCGTTAGCCTTATCTTGCAGCGTTTGCTCTTCCTCTGGCGCGGGTCTCTCGCCCGACAAGACTTGATACGCTTCATCGGGATGATAAGGCGCGCCTTGCTCCACGGCAAAGGATACCGTGCTTGGCTTGGCCATTAGGGGCTCTGGCGCCCCCTGAAACACGGTTCGCTTAGCCATGTGAGATCTTAATCACAGGCGTAAACTCCGCGCGCTCGACCCCTTCAAGGACTTCAAAAGGGATAGCACCGAGCTTAGCCTGAGCGGCTTGCGCTTTTGCATTGTTGTCCGTCACATCTTGTCGGGTCACCCCCGAATGCTGAAAGGTGACGCTCATTGAAATGATCCCACGCAGGGCTTT
>NZ_JBGOOD010000150.1:0-1821 GCF_041439475.1 Vibrio sp. 1S139 | reverse complement strand
CATGATGAACCAAGGTTTGTGCTGACATTTTGTACTTTTTAGCGACTTCTTTTTTAAATCGAAACTGACCAGATGCGTAATCCACTAGAGCTTGCTCTAGACGGCTCAATGGTACGCGATACTGTTGATTGACAATATTCTCTTCATTGTGTTTTGTACGTCGCCCTATTCGCTTATCTTGATTCCAGCGGGCTAAGTCTTGCAATGAGACTAGATTGCATTTATTGGGAATGGAGCTGCCTTTATTTTTGGTTATTATGAGTCAAGTTTAGGTACAGAATCTTTTACATGGTGTTTAATTGACCTATTTTCAATTGATCGTCTTTATTCATTTCTATGGGGGAGGGCTTAATTAAAGTGTCAGAGAGCAGTTAAGCCATCATAATGTTAGTTGAAAACCCTACACACTACTTATTTCGATTTGTTAAAGGTAGACTGCTACCAACACTCTTAAATATTTTATGACTATGAATGCTGTGACCATATCTTCCTTAACAACCCTCCCTGCTTCGAAAAAGAAGAAGAGCAAACTCAATCAACTGTGGGAGGAGGTCGAAAAAAAACAACGTCGTAACGAGCGATATCAAGCCAAGTTAGACAGTTTTCATCTCGAATTTAAAACGTATGCTGAACCACAAGAGCAAGCGGTTTGTTTAGCGACAGAAAAGTGGATTCATCATTTAATTTCCTTTACTCAACGTAAAACGATTAAAGGTGCACAACGTGATGCGCTGTATGATTGGATACTAGAAGAATTGAGCGTTTTAGAGGCCAACCCATTTAACCCGATCAATACCGATGAACTGCGCCAAGCCTTTGATGAAGCGTTGATGTCCGATGTTACCAATCAACCCGCTACAGATTCGATGACTGAAGAGCAGCTCAATGAGCTTCGTGAAGAGATTTCTATGATGCTCGGTGATGATATCAACATCAGTAATGAACAGCTGTTGGAAATGGTTGAGGATCCTCGTAAGTTTCACGACTATCTACAAGCACTGATGGCTGAAAAAATCGAAAAGGAGCCGTCAGAAGCGGGCGATGATATTGATTGGGGAGCTGATAACTTTTTTTCTCAGGACAATGAGCCAGTTAACTCTAAGTCGCCTTATAACGAAAACAGTCAAGCGCTTTACAGTGATAAGCAAATGACAAAACTTTATCGCCAGCTGGCAAAGCAGTTGCATCCAGATAGAGAAACGGACGAGAAAAAGAAGATTGAAAAAAGCGCTTTAATGCAGCAGTTATCACAGGCGAAGAAAGATAAAGATGTCGTAGCGTTATTGTTAATGGCTCAGCAATACTTACCAGATCACGAGATGATAATGGATAGTGAAATGATTGAGCGTTTACAAGCGACGCTCGAAGAAAAACTTAGGCATTTGAATATGGCGTATCAAGAGCTCCAACATGGTCATGATCTAAAAAGTATTATTTGGCAAAAGTTTGGTGGTGGTAACAAGGCCAGACGCGAAAAAGGCCTAAGACAGTATCGGGCTACGTTAGAAAGAGAAACGATAGAGTTACATGAAAAATGCCAAGATGTAAAAACTGTTAAGCAGTTGCAGGTGCATTTAAAGGAGAGAGTTAAAGCATCGCGCTTTGAAAATCAGCTTTTAAACATGGATCCATCCGAGTTATTTTCCTTTGAGGATGATTGGTTTTAGTTTGTTTATTTTCAATCTAGTTGGTGTTTCATAGAAACTAAGGTTTCAACGCATTTTTTATGCAGGTTGGAACCTTAGCGATTCTCTGCCTGGCTAATCTCTGCCCCAAAATCACTTAGATTAAATACTCTACTCAATTCAGAGGGCGTGCGTT
>NZ_JBGOOD010000149.1:0-1839 GCF_041439475.1 Vibrio sp. 1S139 | reverse complement strand
ACTTACTACCGTTTTTGTTTTTAGTTCCCGCTAATCCGCGATGAACCTTTTTTTTTAGCTTTTGACCACCCATAGGCCAAATACTATCACAGGCAAATTAGTGCTCTAGCATCTGCTCCGTCACACCATCTTTTATCACGTCATCAACGGTTTTCTCAATCAACTGTCTCGCAATAGTTCCAACAGGAGCAACATCAGGTAGGCTTGTTACGTCAAACCATTGAGCATCCGATAGCTCGCTGTAGTCAGGCTTAAGCGTACCACCAGCATAATCTGCGAGAAAGCCCATCATCATACTCGATGGAAACGCCCATGGTTGGCTGCCAAAATAACGAATATTATCGACATCGATACCCGTTTCTTCTTTGACTTCTCTTGCCACACACTGCTCTAAGGTCTCTCCAACCTCTAGGAAGCCCGCTATCACGGTATACATGCCTGTTTTATGTCTTGGGTGCTGCGCAAGCAATATCTTGTTGTCGTTTCGTACAGCGACAATGATGCATGGGAAGATACGAGGGTAATGAAGTGTGCGGCAATCTCCACACTGCATCGCCACCTGGTTATGATTGAGATGATTTCGACCACCACACTGAGGGCAAAAACGCATACTTTGAGTCATATGCCCATATTGGATGGCTTTGCTTGCAGTCAAGAAACTCACTTCAGGCCAGTGCAGTAACTCTCTTAGGCTAACCATGTTCAGCTCATTCTCCACATCACAATCGTTGAGCCAATACACCTTGCGACCTTGATGCTGACCAATACAGATTGCATGCTCCACACTCAGCCCAAGCTCTTCAGCAGAGCCAAACGGAAACTGATCATTATTAACCCAAATATCACTACCAGAAACGACGCACCAATAAGCTTGCTCTGTCATTTTGTTATCACTTTTTTTTTACATCCCTATGCCTCATTGCTTGCAGTTCGTTCATTTTACTGGCAATCTAATTTCATACTAGAGTTGTAGCAGAGAATATTTCAAGCTATTACTTTTAGTAGCTACCAATAAAACGGACCCTGCTTAGGCAATTACTTGATCACAAGGTTGTGATCAGATCATGAGGACATGGTCATGCTAAATAAATTCAAACAAATACAAGAACAATGGGGTGGCTCTAATGAGGTCATCGATCATTGGCTCGAAACTCGACAGTCTCTAATCGTTGAGTATTGTAAGCTAGGTGCCTTGCAGCCAGCTAGCAACGGGCAATCAAACGTTGTTGAACTCCCTTCCCCTAAAGAAATAAGCTCATTCTGTGATCATGTTGTCGATTATATCTCAGAGGGTCATTTTAAGATCTACGATATGGTCATGAAAAAATGGCAAGCAACAGGCTTTAAAACCAATGACGAGATTGATACAACTTACGCGAAGATCGTACTTACAACCGAGCCGCTTCTAGAATTCAATGATAAGTACGTTAAAGTAAATGCAGACGATGAGTTGCCTAACTTCGAAGGAGATATGTCCAAAGTAGGTGAACTACTCGAACTACGTTTTGAAGTAGAAGATAATCTTATCCAGCTTATTGCAGACAGTTTAGCGATTCCACCAGGCGCTTAGTTAGCCGAATCCTTAATAAGCTTGCCTCTGTGCAAGCTTTTTGTTTTGTCTGTAAGGTTATCCAAACTACCCAGAACCTTTCAGACAGAGCTTACTCGCTCGCCCTGACCTTTAGCCATAAGCATATGGTTACAGCCCTAATCAGCCTAGTCATCTCTACCCTTTATCTTACTGGCCTCAAAGAGCACTCTTCAGGACATAAATCCAACCTCACCGTAAGCGTCTTTAAATCGACACATTCAATCATCGAAACGAACGTCGTAACCTTT
>NZ_JBGOOD010000148.1:0-1953 GCF_041439475.1 Vibrio sp. 1S139 | reverse complement strand
ACCATTGCTGCCCACTGTGTTATCAAGAGGTGGTGGGAAGTTACCAAAATGAGTGGCGATTACAGAATAAGTCAACATCAATTGAACCCAATTTAGGTAAATTGACACCCATAATAGAGAGTATCTTTCGTGATATTGAGTCATAAGCTAAGTGACACATAATATCTTGACAATACTGAAGTACTCCATAGATTGTTAATGTCCGGTTTTATGAAGCGAATTTTTGTTCCTAAACGTTTTAGTTTATAACTTTAAGTTGATGTGTAAACACAAGTCCAACTTACGTCTCCTTGGTTCAGACATAAGTTACGTTAATTCCTTGTTATTTTTAACGTTTCATTCTGCTAGTCGATTGAGTTTCAAGTACAATTGACTTCACCGATGATCTTACATCGGTTTTGATACTGACTTATATTCAAGGATTTATATATGAACAAAATGTTAATAGCAGCAGTTGCCTCTTCTGTATTTCTACTTGCTGGTTGTTCTTCGGGCCCAGATGAAGAAACCATGACCAAGATGAACGCTCTAAACGATCAAGTAAGCCAGCTAAACCAAGATGTACAAGCCCTGAAGGACGAGAAAGCAACACTAACCTCTGAAGCTCAGCGAGCTAAAAGCACCGCAGAAGCTGCTCAAGAAGAAGCGGCTCGCGCAAACGAGCGAATCGACAACATAGCACAGTCTTACACTAAATAATTCTGCCATTATACCTCCCGCGGGGAGGTATTTTCATCTACAGTTAAAATTCAAGTATATTTCCTTCTCTTCCAATAAGACGGATTCTAGTGCCCTTACAATTAAGAAAAAACACCATTAGCTTAGCAAACACAAAAGCCAAAAAGGTGCTCATAATGAACTCAAAAGGAGGGGTTGGAAAATCAACGGTTGTCATCGGCATAATCAGCCAGCTTTTAAATCAAGGTTATAAAGTCGCCCTTATCGATTTTGACAAACAAAAGTCGAGCCACGATTGGGCAATAAACATAATTCCAGGATTTGTAAGCGCATACACCCCCTCTTTTTATAGCTTGTCTGAACTCACTTTGAAAATCCGAGTACCGAAAGACACAGACTTTGTGATCGTTGATTCTCCGTCTAACTTCACACAAGGGGAAATGGCGAGGTATATTCATTTTATGGATGGTGTCATCATTCCAATGGCTCCCTCACCAATAGATCTTCATGCCAGTTTGCCATTTATAAAATCGTTACTTGACTCAAAGGTGTTAAGTAGGAAGAAGATCTCTTTATCTTTTATAATAAATCGATGCTACTCTCACGATGAAAGATTAAGAAAAGTTCACCACCTACTCAGTCACTTCAGACACTATCCGACAATTGGAGTGGTCACCGAAGATCGCTGTTATCAAGATGCTTTTTACAATAGAACTGTGCTTACGGGAACTCATGACAAAAATACGTGGGATAAGATAGTAAACTGGATACAACGCTTACCTGGCAAGTAATTGATTGCATGTTTGCCAGGCTGAACACCAACACTAAATGTAATTTTGTGTTCAGCGCTTAATGTACTTCACTCCTGATGGGTTACTCAATCAAGCGTGCGTCATAATTACAACGCTCAACAGTTACTCTATCTAACCGTCTAGGTTCAAGGAAATCAATTAATTCGTCATTTAGCTGGCAGATTCGGCACTGTTCACCACAGAATGCTTCCTGAGAAATAAAGTGTTCATTGACTAACTGTATCACTACCGCTTCAGCTAAATCATAAACCCTTGTATCTTGCTCTGAAGATACACCTAAAAGACGATTAAGAGTCTTAACAATATCAAGTTCTAGTGCATTCATAAAACGGTTATCCATTCCCACGTTATATTCCTACTTAGAAAAGTCGTGCAAGCCCTTACAATACCACCACCGCCCTCACCAAAACAAAGTGGTTGACACGCTTCCTACCCTCTTTTAACCTAAATACTTCAAACGTTG
>NZ_JBGOOD010000147.1:0-1960 GCF_041439475.1 Vibrio sp. 1S139 | reverse complement strand
TGGACAAAAGCACGTTAGAGTATGGATTCTAACGTGCTAAATTTGGATTAGAAAAAGTATCTTGAAACCTTAAACGTTTGTATGTTTAGTTGCTCAACTGAAATGAATTATTTTTGCAAAGCAGCTTTGTGTACTGCGTACTTTTTACACCAGTTAAACTCTCACTAGATATTTTAAACTTTATAGTCTTGTTTTCTTCGATGAGGTTAGGGTTTATGTGAAGTACGAACTCAAATGTTTCATTCGATTCCAGTTCGCTTAAATGTGACCACTTAGAAATTATGTTGCTTTCTTGTCTGTGAGCAAACGGTTTGATCGTTGAACATCCTGTAACTAACTTAATATCAACTGACTTAGCATAGTTGGAGCTAACATTCTTTAGGCGAATTACCGCTACTCCATACACTCCCCAGTCTAATACCATTCTTTTTTTGTAATCAAAACTTTTGATACGTTTTTCATTACTAAACAAAACTGATAAGAACGTATCGGCTTCTTTCTCCATTGTGTTTTCTGACATATGCCAAGTAAACCAACATCTGTCAGACAATGACTTTTGCTTGTAAAACAATATGTACGCGGAGATAAAAGCTAAAAAGCCACCTGAATAACCACCAAGGTAGCTTAACCAGCCGTCTTCTGTTCCATCCATGTAACCAGGGACATACGATATGAATAACTTGAATAGCAACGGAGTCAACATAGGAATTGCCAACCCGATTAGAACTAAAATAAATATATGCACATTATCTCCATATAAACATAGCCCAATTAAGGTGTGAAGCACGCTACCACAACACTCAATATGGACTCCGTAAACACTAAACTCGACTCAAACCCAAAATGCCAAGCGTGCTGAATCACTCTTGAATTGTTTGTTATGTTTACCAGTCACTTAGCTTTGACAAGAAACCACTGCTATCCAGTAAAGTAGATTTTATAACCTTATCTTCGATCCCGTACTTACGGCACATAGCAAACACACTTGAAGTGAAAGGCTCTTTGGCAAAAGGAGATATATAGATAGCTTCTATCAACCCATTTAAATCAACAGGAACACTATCGGCACTTGGGAGATAATTCTCAATATTAGTAGTAGGTACTTGGTTAACAATGAAACATCTAAGCTCGTTTTCGTGACTAAATGATGAACGTTTAATCAGAGGGCTGATATGACCATCAACAACGCAGCATTTTGGTGTTAGGTTTGTATCTGAAAAGTCGAGATACTTTACCTTACCAATTTGGACTTTCTTGCCAAAGACTTGGCCTTTTAAAGCACTACGTAGACGCTCAACTGATGTCTTGACCGCTATACCCTTGCCATCATCTGAATACAATTTCCACATCGCTTCTGATTCAACACGATTGCTATGCCAACAGTTTACAGTTATTCCTTTTGAAATTTTATGAAAAGCTAATTCCATGATGGAACCAAGCTTTTCAATTCCATCCCTCATTTCATCAAGTTTAGGATTGTTGTGGGTGTCATCTATTTGTTTTAGCGACTCATAAGCTTGTTTAAGCTCACTAACTTGAGAACCAAATACTTCAGCAAAAGCTTTAGCGGCAACATCTGGCATATAACCCTCAAATGGATCACTTTCATTATAGCTTTCCAACGCAGTGAAATATAATTGTTTGGTTTCTAACAAATTAATCAATTTATCAAGTGACATGTAGCGCCAAAGAGACTCATCTACCAATGCACTTTCTCCCACTATTACTTCCATAATTCTCCAAACCTCATTGTAAACATAACGCTTATTAGACGACAGATTGTCGTTTTCATCCTTCGGTGATGCAGTCATTTTTATATTAACTCAACTGATTTAGACTGCAAGATGTCGCCTAATGACGGGAGTGAACAGTTATCAAATCAATCGAATAAGTTTTAGTAGGGTAAACGCACGCCCTCTGAATTGAGTAGAGTATTTAATCTAAGTGATTTTGGGGCAGA
>NZ_JBGOOD010000146.1:0-2005 GCF_041439475.1 Vibrio sp. 1S139 | reverse complement strand
CTCATCAACAGGCTACTGCATGATCTCCATACACCACATTTGACAATAGCTCAAGAGGATCTTGAAACAAGCAAACGTACAGATGATAGGCAAGGAAATTCGGAAATGAGAGGGGGGTATACCGAAACTCTAGCTTGGTATTGGTTTTATTAGCGCATAATCTAATTGATACATACGCTGCTAAGCTAACGAACGTTAGTAAACGCCCCACGAACCCACGGGGCGACCTTGTTAATATTTGAAGTTCCAAGGTAGGAGTGCATCGATGTCTGGCTCTGCTTTTGCTAGCTCTTTCATGCACTTGACCATGTAGTCGTAAAGGATAAGGCCGTTGGCTTTCGCTGTCTCGACGATACTGTAAAGCATCGCGCTCGCTTCAGCTCCATTCGGAGTGGTCGAGAAGAGCCAGTTCTTTCTCCCAATAACCAGCGGCTTAATTGCGCGTTCAGCGCGATTATTATCGATAGATAAGTGACCATCGTCGATATAACGAATGAGTTTAGGCCCCTGCCCGAGCGCGTATTTTATCGCTTTGCCTAATGGGCTAGAGCCTATCACTTTCTGGGTCACCATCCATTGGTAAAGCTCATCCAATATAGGCTTGGCATGCGCTTGACGCTCTGCTTTTCGTGTTTCGACAGATGCACCTTTTAAGCGGGATTCTATCCCATAGAGCTTCTGGATTTTAGCCAGCGCTTTGTCTGCTTTGCCTGACTTACCTTTGCCTTGAAGCTTCTTAGCATCCATGAACTTACGCCGTGCATGCGCCAAGCAGCCAACATTGGTTACCTGATGAAGACCATCATAAGCACCATAGCCATCGGTTTGCAGATAACTACTGTAATCCCCCAAGAAGGCAACAGGGCATGTCCTCGCACGACTGTTTTGATAGTCGTACAAGGCGATATTCTTCACATTCGGCAGTGCAGCGTCGGGCGAGTCTGCACCCGAGCAGTAAAGCCACATATAACACTGTTTATCTTCTTTGAGGACATTGAGCGGCGTTTCATCCGCCTGTACCACCACTTGCTGAAGTAGGTGGTGCTTTAGGGCGGCATAGAGTGGGGCGAACTTCTCACTGACTTGGATAATCCACCTTGCCATCGTGGTTCGTGATAGCTCGATACCCGACTGAGTAAATAGCGATTCTTGGCGATAAAGTGGCATTGCGTATTGGTATTTACCAAGGATGATGTTGGTCAGCAAGCTTTCTGTCGCGAAGCTTTTAGGGATAATGCTTTGTGGTGCTGGCTTTTGAACGATACGACTGTTGTCTTCAGTTTGCTCGCACTGACGACAAGCATATTTAGGACGAACATATTCCAGCACTTTGAGCACGGCTGGTGAGAACTCAAGTTTCTCACTGCGGTCTTCACTGATTTTATGCAGACTATGTTGGCAGCAAGCGCACTGCTTTTCATGGTTGGCTAGATCAAGTTCGATAACTTCACGAGGCAAGGTCTTTGGAAGTGGCTTACGTTTCCCACGCTTCTTCGTTGTGGTGGTCGTCGTGACCTCAACTTCTTCTTCCTTTGCGGCTTCACATTCCACTTCGTTGAAGAGGTCACCTTGCGATTCATCGTAAGGCTTTAACGCCTCCGAGCGTTTAGCGAACTGGCGGTCGAAGGCAAGCTTGAGCTGTTCGAGTAGCGACTGACGCTCTTGTTTCAATTGGCTTTCTGACGCCATTAATGCTTTCACCATCGCTTGTAGCTCGGCAATATTTTGACTTTCTGGGTTGATATTTGGCATCTTTTTCATGGCATTTATTATACTAAAATCATGCCATTAACGCTTGGTGGATAAGGCTTTATTATCGATTAAGTCATTGTGAAATCGTTTATTCGAACGGGTTTATGACCGATAATTGTGAAGCCTGAAAGCAGTCTGTCAAGCTCGAATTGAGTTAGAGCAAAAACCTCGTTTTTCTCTTTTGATGGCCACTTGTACTGTAAGCGTCTTTAAATCGACACATTCAATCATCGAAACGAACGTCGTAACCTTT
>NZ_JBGOOD010000145.1:0-2054 GCF_041439475.1 Vibrio sp. 1S139 | reverse complement strand
AAGAGAAGCTGCTTAATAAGTAAGCAAATGATGACAACTACCTTGAAAAACACCGTTACTATCAGACGACTGTCGATGAGTATGGTCGACGTTGGTATATTAATGTTCACGAGATGAGGAAAACATTTTTACTGACATTCTTTTGGTCTTTTAAACATTCCTCAATCGATGCATGCCGATGGATCGCAGGTCATGCTAACTCAGAACATATCCTTTCTTATATTGAATCCAACAGTCCAGGCTCTGAAATGACAGAGATTGAAGCTGATTATGCTCGTCAACAAGTCACCTACTTTCATGAACAAAGTTCTTTACTTGAAATGGAAAATACAGAGGAACTATATAGGCTTGTTTGTGAGCACTTTAAGGTTAAAGATTATACATCAATCCCTGAGGATGATCTTGCAGCCTACATAGCGCTTCGCTTGAGAAAAGGTAAGTTTTCGATTGTTTTCTATAGTATTAGTGAGCGTAATGGCTTGATTGAAAAAGCAAAAGTTGCTTTCCAAGTAACCAAAGGTGATGAGGAGGAAAGTAATGTTAAATAGAAAAGCTCAGTCAGTCATTAATCTATACAGTGAGATGAAAAAAGCTATCAATGACAACTCTAATACTTATACATGGCTAATCTCGAAATGTGATCGTCAAGAAAGCCTTGCCAATCTTAAGCGTAAGGGAAGAGGCATTGAAGGGATGTCTCTGAACTCCTTCAAGAAGTATTGTACAGACTATATTCAATGTGAAGGGAACCTCAATGGTTATGAAGTCGTTGACAACCTTAGAAAGGAGCTAATAAAAAGGCATAAAAATATCCCTTTAGAGTCAAGTAATGAAGGACCAAACCTGACACCGATGGAGGAAGCTAAGCAACATATTGATAACTTGCAACGCGACCAAGCTATTTTGGTTAGGGCTTATAACGACCTTAATCGTTTAGTACTTGATTTACTTGCAAACTCGAATGGAAATGCTCTTGAATACAACAAGCATAAAAACTTGTATGCAGATTATTTCGGGTTAAAGAAAGAGGTTGATAATGAAAAATAAAAGTCAACTATACACCTTCATTTCTGATGTGGAGTTTCCTTCAATACTTCGTTTTGATGAGAGCTCAGGTGAAGTCTTAACAAATAAAGATATATCTGAGGGTATTTACCAGTTTCGTTGGCCTGATGGAACAACTTGCTTTCCTGTTGAAATGTATCTTGCGCACTTAGTTTCTGAAGGTGCAGTAACAATTACTCGAGAAGATGGGGGGACAGTTGGCACTTATGCCTCTGCACTATCTCATCTGGTTCGTTATTGTTATAAGAAGAACGTTGAATTTTGGGATCTAACAACAATACATATCGATGAGTTAGTCAGTGAGTTGGTTGCTGAAAAGAAATCGGATGGGTTAACGCGTGCACGTAACAACGACACTATTAGGCTTATAATTCTTCCTAAGTTTGTAGCCTTTCTGAAATGGCTTCAAGCTGAGCATTACCCAACTCAATACATTATCGGTGTTGATAGACCAAAGCAAAGGTATCAAGTTAAGCTCAAAATAATTCAAAAAAGAGGCCGGGAAGGTCGAAATTTTGGACCGTCCGAAGTTTTTCCTACACGTTTACCAACTTCAGCAACGAAGCCAAAAACCGCTATTGCCGCCTCTGTCATAAAGAGGTTATGGGATACATTGAATTGCGAAAGGGGTGTGATGCGGCTAAATGACCATTTACTTCAACTTTTTGACAAGGAAGACCAAGAAGCTCACCTTGATTATATGTACCACAGAAGGCGTATTCAGCTTGAATTGCTTGAAGCTACAGGATTGAGACCAATAGAACTTGTTCGAATTCCCTATAGTTCGAATGTAGAACACATTGAAGATGCAAAACTTGAAATTCCTACATACAAACGTGAAGAGGCACGATTTCGCATAATTCCCATAGAGCGTAGTGTTGCGATGAGGCTCGAGATTTTTATGTCAGTGCATAGAGATAAGTTCATCAAGAGGTGAGCTATGCTGATTTCTGGTGTATGGAAGAGAAAGTAAGTTGCGGTGTAATCTG
>NZ_JBGOOD010000144.1:0-2354 GCF_041439475.1 Vibrio sp. 1S139 | reverse complement strand
GCACGTACGGTTCTTAGAGGGGCGGCACTTGGTAACAAGTGTCGTCTACTCGACAGAGGCTTCATAGACCTGAAGTTTTACTTGTGGCACTTTTCTCAAAAAGTGCCAGCTAGCTCAGATCTGCCCCGAACCTTGTTAGAACCAAAGAATGTATAATCTAGCCAGTACGGCACTAGACCAAGTAAATCTAATCAGTACTTTGGGCATTAGTACGGTATCGTTTCTTCGTTGTACCTCGAAACGCTCTGCCAATTCACACAAAAAGCTGATACTTGTTGAGTTTCATAATAAATGACAGCAACATAGATTGAATGTAAACATGGAAAAACTCTGTCTATAAGAGTTATAGCAATTTGAGGATGACTATGTCTGAAAGTTCACGAGTTGAACAGCTAAGCTCAGAAATCGAGTCTTATTTAAATTATAGGAGTCAATTGGTTGAGGGTGAAACCAAGGTTTCTGAGGGACTTGATAAAGCTGTGCTTGCAATTTCAAGTGCAGGTCTAGGTTTAACATTTACCTTGTTTGATAAGCTCTATATTGAAGGTAATGTTGACAGCTTGATATTTGCAAAATCGAGCTGGTTATTTTTTGTGATCTCGGTGTTCTTTATTTTATCTAGTCTGCTGCTTTCAGGACACTTGTATTATCGCAATAGGGAGCTTTCAGATAGCATTATTCAGAACAGAATAAGTATTAGAAGTGCGATTCAGAATGAAGATGATGAGGTTCCTGAAGAAGAGGTGTTTTCTGAGAATAAAATACTAGTTTTTGTTGCTCGCCTTTCACACTACTTTGGTGCGATAGCTCTGTTTCTTGCAATTGCATTGTTTGGACTATTTGTTTTCCACAATACAGATTTTCAAAAGCTTGAATCAAATCAAGTAACAGAAGTTGGACAACCAACGAATACAACGGAGATAAAAAAAAATGAATGATAAAACCCCACCTAGACCAGTTGATCAGCCAAGAGAAACGCCAAAACACGCAGTCCCACCGCCACCTCCGACTAGACCAACGAGACGCAGTTAAAATTGCTATAACACACGCTTTAAATCTGACTCGAAAACACGTGCAGAACTCGCTAGCGCTCAGACATGGCACGCGTTCATTCACAGTTTGAGTGAGCATTAGCAATATTAATAAGGTTAGGTGAAATGTTAGAAAAATTACTTAAAAAAGGTTATTTCCCACAAGAAATTCCAACGACATTTAGTACTATCAACTATGGAGACGTGCTGATAGATCCGAGGAATAATCTTTCCAGCCCATTCACGTATAACCGAGATGGGCCAGTCTATAGCAGCGAATGTGCGAAGTTTAACTTGGCTAGACGAGGGAAATTGCGCCGCCCATTAAGCATTCCCAACCCTATAAATTATTATCAGCTCGCAAAGCTGATATCAGACCATTGGGCTGATTTTGACTCCGTTTTTGACAGAGCTTCTCAATCAATTAGTCGTCCAGTTGGAGATGACTCAACCAGAGCTTTAAAGTGGGAAAAGGGATTTAGCTTTCTGCCTGATTCTAAGTTAAAAACGAGGACTGCTTCTCGCTATATTCTAAAAGCGGACATCTCTAACTTCTACTCAACTATATATACTCATAGTATTCCATGGGTTTTACACACAAAGTCTTTAGCAAAGCAGCAACGGAGGTTTCGCAACAATCTTGGGAACAAGATTGATACCTTGGTAAGAAATTCTCAAGACCAACAAACCAAAGGGATTCCAATAGGAACTGACACTTCATTTGCTATTGCTGAACTGATTATGTCTGAAGTTGACAAGCAACTAGTAACTAAGGTTGGGACAAACTACCATCGATATATTGATGACTTTGAATTTGGGTGTAAAACCTTGCAGGAAGCTGAGCACACATTATCTGTACTGCAAGAGGTATTGTCTCAATTCGAACTGGAGCTTAACTCTTCGAAAACCGAAATAATTAAGCTACCTTTAGAAGTTGATCCTCAGTGGTTACACGAACTTCAAAAGTTTGATATTAGTATGGCAACTGCTGGCGTTCAAAGAAGAACGTTGTTGTCATTTTTCGATATGACAATGGATTACCTTTCAAAAGAACCTTTTGAGCCTATTTTAAAGTATGCAGTAGTTCGAACATCATCCCATATCGTTCAAAGTGCAAATTATGCGCTGTACCAGAGAATTCTTTTACAATGGGCTACCGCAGAACCATCAACATTACCTATCGTTATTGATTTTATTGCGTTCTATAAAAATGCGGGTATCCAAGTCGATATTGAAGAGATTAAACAAACTTTAGAATTTGTTATTACCCCTATCTGGCAGGGTAGATGTCACTGTTAAAATTTAACCAGTTTGGGCGATAAA
>NZ_JBGOOD010000143.1:0-2420 GCF_041439475.1 Vibrio sp. 1S139 | reverse complement strand
GGTATCTGTGTTGAGGCTTGAAAGTCAATGAGTCGATTTAAAGACGCTTACAATATGAGTGTTAGTTAAGTAGTAGAATGTGGCTTGTACATAATCTGTTGCGGTTCCAGAGTTGTTCTGGTTGTATACGCCCGCTTTGAAATACATATATTGTCCTCCAACGTCATAACCACTGGTCGTCATGTCGACAGTTTGTGTCACATCTTCATGATCGTCTCGCTTAATCGTGACTATTAGTTGATTTCCTTGTACTTCGATACGGTAAAAGAACAATTCATTTAACGCTATGCCATCTACAGGCTCTGAGGCATCATCTGATGAGCTGCCGATAAGGTTAATAAATTGCTCATCATCTGGAGATACTGCTTTGTTTGGTTCATGAGCAAAATAGAGCGAACCTTTAGTATGACCGGGTAATAATCGATAGTAGAGGCGGATAGGCTCGTCATCATTTGCATGTATTTGTCCTACAATGACACGGCCAATTTGACTATCGTCACCAGTCGATGTTACGGCATTTATAGCAAGAGTGGCTTCCAATACACCGTCGACGCCGCCTGATGCGTCTTGGTCATCGGTGGGGGCACTTGCAAAGACCCAGTTATTTTCAGTCATGCCTGTTGTTGAAATGCTGGTGTCGCCTCGGCGAAGCATCTCACGCATTTCTGAACGGGTGTATTTTGTACTGCTTGAGGTTGTTGCCCCTTCGACCGGCGAGATAAACACTAACCCACCGTCATCTCCGGTATAGAAATACGATTCATTTTCATAACCACTAGATAACTCATCTTCTTTGATTTCTTGAGCGTCGCCGGAGGCATTGCCGTTATCATCTACCGGAAGGTCTAACTTCCAATCCAATAAATCAAAATTACCTGATGGTGGTAGAGAAGGGTCTAGATCGAACATAGGAAGGGAAGTTATTGGAGGCTCGATAATCTCTGATGAATCCAATTCGAAAAAGTCTATACGCCCTTCCGACGCGTTGTATTCGCCAAAAATGACAACCTCGGTAGCATCACCGCTGTTGAATGTGATTGTTGTTTTAGCCCAATCATAGTTAGATACGGGTTGGCTGAATGTTTCTGAGTCAACATCAACACCGATATTTACATCATCTAATACGTAAGCGCTTAGCGTATATTCGGTATTACTGGATACCGAAATTGTTTGCTCTAATCGTGCCCCTGGCCCTTCAAGTTTAGCCGATTGCACACCATCAAAAGCAACACTAGAAACTGCAGCGGGCTCTACTTCCGTCCAGCCTGAAAAACCCTCTTCAAAGCTAGGGTTAATTAAGTTGACTAGGTCTGCTTTTGATGCAAACGATGTGAGTAATAAAGTACTACTTACAATTAGAGTAAGTTTCTTCATACGGGTAATTCTCCATGATATTAAATATAATTCCTAGTTCTTTTATAGAACCAAGTTTGTATTTAAATAACACAAAAGGAGGGGGGTATTTACAGGTGTATAAAAACTGAGCAGAGCTTATCATTTATAATATAAAATTAATGTCATAATGCGATCTTATGCACATTGTTGTGCATATCTTAAGCGATCGTTATTCTGAGTCACGGTGAAGAATAGAATCCGTTTACGTGGCGAGTGGTTTTTGTGCTTTCAAAGACCAAATTTTCGATGAGCTATCAGGGCTGAGAGTAATCAATCAAACACCTTCAGCAATAGGTGGTTATATTGTTTCGTCCCTCCACGAACGTTGAAGTTATCCGTCCCACACCCCCTGATTTCATTCTTATCATTGGCTTTTTGTGGTGTACGTTTTGCCTTCTGTGCACGGCTGCAGAGCGGGCAACCGATCTTTTTTACCGTAGCCAGAAAGTTATTGGGTGTTGTATGGAAGGCGCCGTGCTCTGGGCATAATATTTCGACAGGGGTAGAACGATTGACATACTTCATTTTCGAAAAGTCGTACCGCTCACCGTACTTTAGTTTTGCTTTTTGGATAAAGAGGTTTTCTCGATCTTGTCGCGATGGTCTTAACATAGTGTCTTGTTGTTTTTTATTAATTTAGATACTTTGGAAATCGTGTGTCTGGAGCAGCCTATAAGCGTTTCAATCTGGCTGTAGCTTTTACCTCCTAAGTAGGCTTTCTATCTTTTTATGACAGTTTTTGGTTTTGTGCCCATTTCAACGACAAGTCCATTGTGAGCCTTTGGCAATTAAATTATATTGCTGTTTCTAATATCGTGTTTTATACAAGCAACACTCACCGTCAGGACGGGTTTTAAAGCGTCTATGTAGCCACATGTACTGACTTGGACTTGCCATGATTGAGCTTTCTACAATTTTATTAATGAATACGGCAGCTTGGTCAGGATCGTTTTTCGGGAATCCATCAACGGGGGCACTAATAGTCAATGTATAGTGACCATTTTCGCCTCTCACCATAGTGAATG
>NZ_JBGOOD010000142.1:0-2442 GCF_041439475.1 Vibrio sp. 1S139 | reverse complement strand
ATGATCAGATCACAGGACTTGGAAAAGGTTCAACTAATTTAGGCAACAACGCCGTTTGCCTTTGTACTTTCTGAGATTAAATCCCAAAAAATCAAAACCATCATTGATATGAGTTACGTGTGTTTTCTCTTCAGAAAGTGTTAAACCTCTTTCTTCTAGAAAGCTAATTAGCTGCGGTTTGATGTTGTTCACCAAAACTTCCTTTGAAGTCCCAGTTATTACAAAATCATCAGCGTATCCAATGAAGTTGACTCTATCGCCAGTTTTACGTGCTACCGACTTAACCAGATTTTCTAAACCTGCTAACGTCAACAGCATAAGCGTTGGGGAAATTATACCGCCTTGAGGCGTCCCCTCTGCTGTCTTGTAAAACAGTCCTTTATCGATAAAACCGCACTCAAGCCATTGCTTCAACATTCGTTTATCTGTTTGAATGTTATCGATTAGCCACTGATGACCAATTTTATCGAAACAAGCCTTAATGTCCCCCTCAAGAACCCATTGTGCTGAACGTTTAAGACCCAAGCATTTGAAGCATTGTTCGATTGCATCGGCTGTGCTTCTATTAGGTCGAAAACCATAGCTATTTAGGTCAGCAATGGTCTCAGAGATAGGCTCCAAGGCAAGTAGATAAAGCGCTTGTTGCGCTCGATCTATCATACACGGAATACCTAAAGGTCTGAGTTTGCCGTTTTTCTTGGGGATATAGATACGTCTGAGTGGTTTAGCTTTGTAGCCTTTCCGACTCAATTGATTAACCGCTGCCACACGACGAGCATCCGTATTCCAGATGATGCCGTCGATTCCTGGCGTTTTGCTGCCTTTATTTTGTGACACTCGTTTAACGGCAAGAAGTTTTGCCGCTTTCGAGTGAGTTAGTATCCACTGCAATGCTTTCGCCTTACTGCGTTTACCTTCTCGAGTTGCTTTTGCAATGCGTATTTGAAGCTTTAATACGTGTTGTTCGACGGCTTTCCAGTTAATGGATTGCCATCGAGTGCCGTTAGGAGAGGCACTAACTTCTTTTGAAGCTACCATTTGCATTTCTCCTTGAATAAAGTTCTTCAAATTATCTTGCAACGGGAGACCAGCTAGAAGTCAGCTCGCTTTCGCGCCAGATAACAACCTGTATCCGCATCATTACAACACGGCTTTCGCTTTTTCTAGCCTCCTTTACCTGCACCACTATCGGCTGTCTTTGCAGACCGCTTTCCCAAAGGGAGAAGTACAGGCTTACCCTGTTCCGTATGTCGGGCAACGTCGGGTTAGATGCCCACTATAATGCGGAGAGCGTCTTGATCACGAAAGAGCACTGTCCAATCTCTTTCCTACTCTCATGCCTTTTGGCCACAGCGTATTAACCACTTCCGCTGATCCACGTATAACGCATCTTAAATGGATTCACTTACGTTCATCATACCAACACCCTAGCACTCACCCAATTGTGGTTATCAGGAGGAACGTCCTCTCACGAATTCATTCCCGCTCAGCAAAGGCTGAACTTCGTTACATTGTCGGGTTCGCTGCTTTATTCAGAACCCTAGGGTCATCTGGTGATACAGATGGTTCACACTTGTTGCGGTGAACAGCACTTCATACGACTTCAGGTCGCACGGACAAAAGCGTGTCAGTGATTTTACTAATTTAGTAAACAATGAATTACTACAAGTATATAAAGTCGTTTAATCAACTTCCATGAGTGATGTCAATCTGAGTGATATGTCGGCCAAGCACAGCATTTTTGTGAATCGTTGTATTTTTATCACAGGTTTATCCAATACAGTCCCGCTTTAGACGTAAGAAGCTACGCTGCTATCAATTCATTAGGAGCAACATCTTATGACTATTAGATAAAACCGACATTAACGTTGAACTTTATGAAAACAATACATCAAGGTTTGAACTGGCAACTTAATAAATACGCTTTCATTATGTAATGATTTTACTTACAAAGTCATACTGTCATAGACAAAATATTCCGCAATAATACGTCAAATGGTATGAGTTAAAACTTATATGGCGGTTCGTATCATTGGTGTTAAGTTTGGCTACACCAATTACGCAAACTAAAAAAATAGTGCAGAAAAGCTTTCGATAACATTAGCTTCAATATTCCAGGGCTGTGTCTATTTTTGCATTGCGATTGGCCATCTTCGATAACATCAAGATGTGGCCTACACTAAAACTTCAGGGTAATCAGCACTCTTTCTTTAACGCTTACCGAACTAGTTGTCCAAATTTAAACAAGTGGACTCGATATGAGAGCAAGTGCGCCTAATGAGAGAGCACTCGTCAATGGAATGAACGTCAGTGTTGAATGCAAAGGCGATAAGATATTGGCCACCATTTTAGCTGATAAGTGATATACAAAATGTAGCTGGCTGAGAAGTATCCGCCCCATGAACCCACGGGGCGACTTGTCAGTGTTTGAAGTTCCAAGGC
>NZ_JBGOOD010000141.1:0-2629 GCF_041439475.1 Vibrio sp. 1S139 | reverse complement strand
TAAGTAAATTGTACGATTGAACTTGAAGGGCACATCGCTTTGAGGCTTTTCTCAAAGCGAGCGAAGCTAAGATAAGGTTGCGATAGCAATCATATCAATCAGTTAGCTATTTTTCGTTTCTTTCGTCGTTACATCTCCTCTGCTCTCGTCAATGCCATTCTCCTTGTTATCAATGCCTTTCGGCTAGATGGGTCGACTAACTCCAACACACGCCATCTGATGCTGACAGCAAGGGCATACTCGTATTGCTTTGGTTCTTATCGGTGCGGTTAGCGGCGGCATTATATAGAGCAAGTTCAATAACAACAGTTGAATGCGGGCTCTTAAGGCGTGTGCTTGACCACGTAAAAAACCGTAATCTCGTACTCGCTGCAACCCTTTGGGCAACGCGTGCTGCAAAATGAGCAGTAAGAACTTCAGAGTGGGCAAGGTGCGCGTTCGCCATGCATTGGTCTGGCTCTCTTTATAGCGGAAGGTGACAGTATCATCTGTGATACTGATGATGTCTTCATCAGGCAGCACACCACGATAGAGATAGCGAGCCAAATAGCTCAACGCAGCCTGACCGTATCCCACTTGTCTGCAATCGACCACCCATTGTTTGGGTATGCCACTCGGCAACCACAACGTTGGGTGTTGATTAATGGCCTCTAGCATTCTTGCTCGCCATACTTTGGCCAAAGCAAACGCGTTGAAGAGGTAATGCTTGTTGCCTTTGTGCCACGTTTGCCTCGACGCGTCGTATTGGCCTGCCGCCACGATAATGTGCAGATGTGGGTGCAAGTTTCGTTGTCGGCTGTGAGTATGCAACACGGCGGTAAAACCAAGTTCACCTTGCCGTTGTCGGTTAGCAAAATCCTTTAATACCCCTGATGCCACCTTAAACATACCGTTATATATCGCTTTAGGTTGATGTCTTGCTAAGACCCTTAGTTGATACGGCAAAGTGAAGGTCACCATGAAATAGTGAATAGGTAACCGCTTTTGCTGCTGACGTTGAAGCCAATCAGCGGTGGTGCGTTGTTGGCACTGAGGGCAATGACGATGACCACAAGAAAGCGGTAATCGGTCATCGTGATGACAGTGACTGCAGAACCATTGTGAGCGACCTTGTTGCTCTGTTTTGCAACGGAGCATCGCCCCAATGGCTCGATGCATATCGCCATTCATCTGCGCATAATCGTGACGTTTAAGCGCAGAGTGATGTTGGCGAAGCAGTTCAATAAAGGTACTCATGTAATGCTCCACGTTAAGTCTAGAGCATTAGTTAAATGGTTGATGGCCATTGCCGCATCGCGTTGTTTTAGCGTAGTCATTCGGGTGTAACGAGCCGTGGTATTAAGGCTTGCATGACCCAGTAGCGTTTGCAGTGAACGCAGGTCTAACCCTTGCTCAAGTAAGTGCGTCGCGAAGCAATGTCTAAGTGAGTGGGGGCTGGCGTGTTTTTGGATTCCGCACTCTTTGAGTACAAGTTTCATGGTTTTTTGAATACCGCCACGATCCATGGGGGTGTCGCGACATGTACCAAGGCCAGGGAATAAGTAGTAAGGGTGCTTATGGGTAAGCCAATGCACGCGAAGAGCTTTAAGCGTTCGCAGCGGAAGCGGCACCATTCGGTCTTTTCCGCCTTTTCCTTCCCGTATGTGGACACGCATTGTTTGGCTGTCGATATCGTGAACCGTGAGGTTCAGTCCTTCACCAAGGCGCAACCCCATGCTGTACAGAGTAAGAAAAAACACTTGATAACGTGTCTGTCGAGTGTGGCTAATCAGCGAGCTGACTTGTTGCGGTGTCAGTATGTCGGGCAGTCGTTTTACTTGTGGCGGCTTGACGATATTGAGCCATTCCCACTGTTTATCGAGCGTGTAGCGATAGAAAAACTGCAAGCCATTACGATCGAGTTTTATGGTGCTCCACGAATGGGTTTGAATAAGAGACGCGAAGAACTGTTTGAGGTCAGAGGTCGTTAATGTATCAGGGGCTCGGTCGAAATGAGCGGTGATCCGACGAACCGCACGGGAATAGGCATCGATCGTCGCAGGTCGTTTACCTTGCAGCTTTAGGTTGGTAAGGTGTTGTTCATAAAGGGCGTTGTAGCGTTTTAAGTCATCGGGTTTCATGGGGTTACTCCTGTGAACGACCATCAGGGTGATGGTGTTACAAGAGTATGGTTTGCACTCGTTTTACTCTGCCGCGTAGCGGCTTCGTTCAACAAGTCATTTAAACGGAACAAAAACAGTTGGCCGTCGCTTCGCGATTTTAGCCAACCATTTTTGTCCGCTTAATGAGGCTACATGGATTCCCCCGGTTGTCAAACATCCGCTAAACTTATGTTGATGGGTTTTGGACTGCCGCTCTACATTCGGCCTACTTATCGACGATTCGCATACGTCGTGGCCCTGATGACTTTGCGCGACTGCGGTGCCTTATTCGTTAGATGACATCTAGTGTGTCCGCCGCATTAACAGGCTCTCCGCAAGTGGTCTTAACCTATCTCCATCATTAGCGTCTGCAATGACCCGGTGGGTTTAACTCTCTATGCTGCTTAGGTTTCTACTTAAGCAGCATAGTTTTCATATTCGGTTTGATTGTGTAAAAGCGACCATATAATTCGTGCGTTCTTCGCGGC
>NZ_JBGOOD010000140.1:0-2631 GCF_041439475.1 Vibrio sp. 1S139 | reverse complement strand
GCGGTATCTGTGTTGAGGCTTGAAAGTCAATGAGTCGATTTAAAGACGCTTACGAAGAAGGCAGCGAGGCGGAACCTGATATTCTTTACATGATTGAAGACCAAATCGAGCACGGCTTTGACCAGGAACACAACCAAGTTACACCGCTATCGATGCTAATCCAATTAGAACGCGCCCCAGAGCTCATCGAGTCCATCAACCACCACGGCCTGTTCCTTGCTGAAATGAAAGAATGGAATGCCCAGACACATCAAGCGCACATCCTTGTTCATCCAATTCACCATCAGATGTAATATCGCTACGAAATTTGCACTGTAAAACACAAACCTACTGAGGACACCGATTTTATGCCGACTTTTCACGTTACATACTTCAATGCGAAAGAAAAGAAAATTGAGGAAGAAAGCATCTTCATGAAGAACCTAGCGGCAGCAAAGCGCTCAGCGTCTCACCATGCTCCTGATGACACTCGATATATAGAGATCAAAGACTTAATGGAAAGAGAACTCACGCGCTATGACGATGGCAACGGTTGGAAGGACACATCTAAAGATGCATAACGTCAAAATGGCAATGACATTTTGACGTTATTCACCGAGTAAGGACTGAGTTCGCAAGTTTAATCAGAATGAAATCCCTAGCCCTCTTTCAAGAAAAGCTAGAAAGAAAACAATTAACCAACTCCACATGCCTAACGTATTAACCCACATAAAGACTTTAAATTTTTTAGAATTCGTTGTTGCTCTAGATCGTATAAAAGGGTAAATAACCCAGAATCCAAACAAGCGGCAAGCAATGTTTGATGAAATCATACATCTTGGATGCCGGTGCAATTTATCAACATTTTTTGATAATTGATGGTCAATAAAAACTATTCTCTGAGGATCGCCTAAAGAAACCATAGAACTCATAACTACCGCAGGAACAGACCAAATAAGGGCATAGAAACCAAACGAAACCACTAACCAATCCAACATAAAATCACCTCAAAGCTGATTCTGCACTTTCATATATAAAGTCAGCTCCCCACTTCCCAGTAGTAGCACCAGCCACACCACCAACGGCTCCTCCGACAACAAAAGAACCTATTGCAGCAATAGCAAGTACAGGAGCAGAACTTACACCTACTACGCCCAACACAAGCATTACACCCCCTGTTAGTAACTCTGCACCAACTGAGCCGCCCACAAAGCCACCAATAAACCCGCCAATTTCACGGGTTGTTGTCTTACCACAATTCCCCGTACTATCAACCTTGCACGCCTCATAGATATTACTCATACCACTGGCAGCACCTATCACTAAACCGACATACCCCAAACCTCTAGACGCCGTGATACCTATCGAAATATTGCCAATGCGCTTACCAAGCTCTTTCACAAAGCCGGTTTTTAAAATTTCATCCGCATTGTGAATAACGGACTTAGTGGAGAGTTTGAGGTTACGCTTGATTTGCGTGTAAATAGGGAGTTGAACACTGCGCTTAGACAACATCGCGAATGAACCATCGAGCTTTTTAAACAGATCAGCACGGTCAGCAACGAATGCACCGTAATTCATCCCCATCCCTCCAGTACGACTCGCCATTGCGACTTGAGAAACATAGAGGTTGTTGATCTCTAACAGCACGTTTTGAATGTTCTTTAGGTTTTGTTCGACAAGTGCAGACGTAGCCCCAACGCCCGTAGCCACTTGAGCATAGAAATCCGTTGGTAAACCATCTTTGCGAATTCTTTCATCCAACTGATGGGAGAAAAGTTCAAAATGACGATTAAGGGTGGCCACTTCCTCACCCAGAAGTTTGCCTAATTCAGCGCTGGCAATCTTGGCTTCTTCTAACCATTTATCGAGCAAACTCTGCTCGTCTGGTGTTTGCGGCAGCGTGGTAGGGAGTAGAACAATTTCCCCCTGACGGACGGGGTCGTTAAGATGAACATTGCACTGTTTGATGGTTTGCTTTTGTTCTTCCGTGGTTTCTGAGGTGAAAAGACTTTCCCACAGTTCATCTTGTGACTGCGTGACAGGCGATTGCATCCAACCAAGTTCAAAAGTGACCTGTTGACGCTCAGCAATGACGCGTTCACGGTTCCTCGCCCATCGGTCGTAGTCTTCTTGGGTAAAGGTTAATTCGGCTTGACGCTCTCGGCGCTGACGTGCTGCACGCTCTCTAACCGTTTCCTCTCGAACTGGTGGTTTTCTTAGAGCCTCTTCATCATGAAGAGGCTTGTACCCTCCGCCAGAAGAACTCAGCGGCTTTTTCTTTTTATCCAAAAAATCATGTGGCATTAGACACCTAACTTCCAATAAATATTGCTATTAAGCCATCATAACGACTCTTTTATTTGGGTGTTATTGTTCATATGGAAAATCGCCGACTTCACTATAAAAATGCTCATTTTGACAGGAAAAACCACCTAAATGAGCAGCCCTAGTAAACGGGTTGAACTCGAACTTGCACCAAACATACATTCCGGACACTTCATAGTTACGAAGTACCAAGTGTCGGTGGACAACTAAGATCTGAACTCTGACAATAAAGATTAGAACTTGAACATTAAAGTTTGAAACTTTTCTCGGGAGCTATGCTGATTTCTGGTGTATGGAAGAGAAAGTAAGTTGCGGTGTAATCTG
>NZ_JBGOOD010000139.1:0-2687 GCF_041439475.1 Vibrio sp. 1S139 | reverse complement strand
CAATCCATTTGATGATGGTTTATTTTAGGTACACCTCATTTGAACTCTTTGTATGTCTTTTAAGTATACCTAAAAGCCATAGGTGGAATTTGACACGAAACCCCATAATGTCATAACCTAAATGACACAATACTTAAAGTCATAATATAAATGACACTTAGGGGAAATTATGTACATCTTTGGCTACCTTAGAGCATCAACAACCGACCAGAATGCAAAACGAGCTCAAAACACTTTACTAGAGTTTGTACAGCAAAAAGGCCATCGTTTAGCTGGTTGGTATATTGAAAACGAATCTGGTGCTTCTCTACAAAGACCTGAATTATTACGATTACTTGATGATGCAGCAATTGGGGACGCTATCATCATTGAGCAGATTGACCGACTATCACGCTTAGATGAAAAAAGTTGGTTCACTTTAAAAGAAATGCTGAACAAGAAAGAGTTAAAAGTGATCAGCCTAGATTTGCCGACCAGTCATATAGCACTTGCTCCTCAAGTGACAGACGAATTCACAAACTCAATGATCAAAGCTATCAACAGCATGATGATGGATATGCTGGCAGCTATCGCTCGAAAAGATTATCAAGACCGCCGCCGCCGACAAGCTGAGGGGATAACAAAGGCTAAAGAAGAAGGTAAGTATCGTGGTAGGCAGCCTAACCTTGAACTTCACGAAAAGATTTACCAATTGAGAGTAATAAACAAACTCAGTATTCATGATACTGCAAAGCTGGCCAATATCTCTCCACGCACAGTGATACGTGTTGCCAAGAAATTGGGGAGTGAGCGGACAACGAAGTAAAAAATCAATATACGTTTTAATTCCATTAGGCTTTATATTCGAGAGGTGAACGAGGGCAGTGTGTTAGACATTCTTGAACTAATTTAAAACTCTACTGACAGTTCACCGAAAATCATCCGCTATCTTCAATATCGAGGAAAGTCGTTAATCTGTAATTTTAAAATGCATAAGCTGATTTTTAATCATGGCTTTGTGATAGCAAAGTCATAGGCACTAAATGAAATATCGATGAAAAAATCGATATTTGGCTACGATAGAAAGTGAATAGGAAAATAGAATAATGAAACAATATCTTTTACTCGCTGGAGTCTCGCTATTGATTGGCTGTGATCAAACAAACTCTAAGGCTGACTCCACGCATAATGAAACGACTCGAGAAAAAGTGATGATGACAATAGAGGTTGGGTCGGAAAAAGTAGATTGTGTCGGTGTCGCTCCCATGAAATGTCTCGTTGTTGATGGTGCTTTATTTTATGATCATATTACAGATTTTGAGTTCGAAGCTGGTTACGAGTACACACTTCAAGTAGAAAAAACTCAGCGGTTTACATCAGAAAATGTACCTGCGGATGCAAGCCTATATCAATATCGTTTAATCAAAGAATTAGAAAAGCACCATTTACACCCTTCAACTGAATTACCCCATTAATTACGAAGCGGATCTAAGGTTAATTTTAACGTGAGCCTTTCAAAGGTTTTTTTTGAGTCGGTATAATAGTTGGATTCAGAATAGTCAAATTGCATTGAGGCATAACGATGGTGAAACCAGTAAAGCAAGCTCGCGCATTTCAGGTCGATTCGAAACCGACAGATACATCGCCAAAATCAAAAAAGAAATTACCCGCCGTTCGCGAAGATCAGAAAAAGGCGGCTCAAGTACGACGTCGAATTGAAAATATTTTGGAGCAACAACAAGATGAGAAAGAATGGATGTTGTGATTGATTCATCTCAAATTCGAGCACGGTTGAGGCTTATGGCAGTCAAGTTGAAACGCCTGATTTGAGTGATGTTATAGCCAGTGTTGAGAAGATATTACTGGATGAAATTTGTTTTCATTTAACTTTGTTTTTAAAGGATTTAAAAGGCGAATTCGTCTAATGGCACACTCATGAATAAGCAAACTGCGCAAAAATTCAAGGCAGAATTTCTGTCCCCTCGTTACTGGGGCACATTAACCATTATTGGTATTATGTATCTTTTTAGCCTTCTCCCACTTCGTGTACAACTAACGTTAGGAAGTGATATTGGGCGTATTGTCATGCGGTTAATGAAAAAACGCCAGGTCATCATCAAGCGCAATCTAGAATTGTGCTTCTCAACGATGACAGTTCAAGAGCGTGAAGCAATTTTAAAAGACAACATCGACAATGCTGGTATTGCATTATTTGAAACCGCAATGGCTTGGTTTTGGTCTGATAAACGAGTCAGCAAGCACGTGACGATTAAAGGAATAGAGCATATAGAAGCACTGGAGCAACAAGGTAAAGGCGTGCTCATGCTGGCTGTCCATTCGATGAATCTAGAATTAGGTGCAAGAGCATTTGGTATAAAAAAGTCGGGAATGGGTGTTTACCGGCCAAGTAACAACCCATGCTTTGATTATTTCCAGTATAAAGGGCGTTCACGGTCTAACCGTACACTGATTAATCGTAAAAACGTGAGGGGGATGCTCAAAGCCCTGAATGCTGGAGAGCGAGTTTGGTATGCTCCTGATCATGATTATGGTACTCGTCGCTCGACTTTTGCCCCTTTATTTGAAGTTAAGCGCGCTTGTACAACAACAGGAACGAGTTTATTAGTGGATACAACAGACTGTGCAATTGTGCCATTCACTATGGTGAGAGGCGAAAATGGTCACTATACATTGACTATTAGTGCCCC
>NZ_JBGOOD010000138.1:0-2692 GCF_041439475.1 Vibrio sp. 1S139 | reverse complement strand
CACGTACGGTTCTTAGAGGGGCGGCACTTGGTAACAAGTGTCGTCTACTCGACAACAACGATTCAGAACGGCAACTCATAATTTGTGCTCACCAAACAATTTACTAATCAGTTCGCAGAAACATAATTTTAACTTATTGATTATTTGTGTTAGCGCGACTTCATTTATTATTATTGTCGGGGTGAAACAACTCTAGTTAGCCAAGGAGAATGCTGTGAAGATCCTATTTTTCGACCCTCACTCACTTATATACTCAAGTGCATACCTTAGCCGACATGATAAAGTACGAGAGGCGTTTAAATCACAAAAACCATTTAGCACAAGTGACCACTTTTTAAGACATGTCGAGCCAGATCGTGCGGGAGCCCAGAAACTAGCACGCGCAGCAACAGAAGCAGGTCTCTTACTTTACCCAACGGGTGAACACTACACTAGAGATCTACTCATCAAACACAATGTGTTTACAGATAACCAATTAGCTCCATATAAAAACGTAATGCTGCGCCCTGATGACAATGACCCTTATAGACGCATGTTCGCACACGCTCAAGCGCTAGAAGTTGATGAGTGGTATGTCTGCGGAGAGATGGCATTGGATGAGCGCTTAAAATCGTTTCCAGGCCGTAATCTGGTCAGTACATTTGGTGAGGGTGTGAGTGACGACTTGATATCACAGATAAGAGCTCTCCACCATCAACACTAAACACTACTTTGTAGTTAATCGAATACTATGAAGTAGCAGAGTTTATCTGAAATTTTCCAGTATCCTGAAATGCCTAACAAAGTTTTGTCATTTCTGAACTAGCAGGTAGAGAGTGATCACTGTGAACACCAATAAGAGCGCCGTACACGGCGCTCAGGTGTCAAGTCACCTTACTCAAGCCGCACGGATATCGCCCATGCTATTCCTTGGGTCTTAATGCTGATATCCATGCCATGGCTTTGTACGAAATCAATCAACTGCAATAGCTTTTCTTCCCTTTCGAACTCCTGAGAAAGCACATCGTAACCGAGCATCTCTTTAAATCCGTAGAATGAATCCACAACGGTATACACCTGATTTACATGTTGGATGTAATTCGCCACCGTTAAATCACTATCTTGCTTTAATGCCGTCTTTAGACGGTAGACAAGCCTAATGGCTTCAAGGCTAATGCCGCATGCGACTAGATTCGAGAAGTCATAATTTTGGGTGAACTCAGCATCGTCTAGAGCACTTAATACAGACTTCAATTCAAAATGAGCGAGCTTACGCATGATTATCTCCTCCCGCTAATACAGGGAAGGCGTTAACAGCTTCATGGAGCTTCTGTAAATCAGTGTTCTTTCCGTAACGCCCGTAAGTGATGTTAGGGTGAGCATGGCCGACGATTTCCGACACAACGTGCTCGGCAACCTCGGCCATTTTTAGCTCATCAATAAACGTATGGCGGAATGAATATGCGGTTGGCCGTTCCTTGGGCTTCATGCCTATATCCGTTTGTATCTTGCCGAGGTGTGTTCTATATCGGAAAGACCAGTCATGGTTCTTACCGTGTGGTTTATAGTCAAACAACTGCTTCAAGCGCTTATGGTTGCGTTCTTCTAGATATTCAATAAACCCTGATTGAATCATAGATTGATGGATGGGCACCAAACGGTAAGCATTCTTGGTTTTAAGTCGTTGCTTCTCATTTGAATCAGAACATGTGATGCAATAGATCCCATTAACTTTCTTGATGTCTGCTGTTGATAACTGGCACGCTTCTGCGGGCCTTAAGCCATGGTAGATCTGCAATCTTGTTACCCAATCAAATTGATTATCCCTGCGACAGTACTCGCTTGAAGTTAATAGTTTCGTGAGTTCGTCCAAAGTCCACCGAGAACGCTGTTCAGACGCTTTAGTGGCCCTTGATTTAGGTGTTTTGATGGATTGAAATGGATTGCTGGCAATCGTTTCTCGCTGAACACACCAAGTGAAAAACTGCCTTATGGCAGCAAGGTAGTCTTTGATTGTTTTTGAACTTAGCCCTCGGCTTAATAGGCTATCTCTGTAGGTCATAGCGGTTTTGGCTGTCGCAGGTAACTTGCGTTTTCTGATGAAGTAAATGAAGTCGGTGCAACGTTGCTTCAGTTGCGTCACTGAGAGATGCGTAATGCTTTCTAGCCTTTTTGATTGGATGAACTCATCCAACTCGTTGGCAAAGAATTTGAAATCCTTGAAAGGATTATTAGTTGCAACCAGGATAGGCGCTGGTGGAGCGGTATCAGCAACAATATTATACTGACAAGGCTGATTCCTTACTTGAGCATCAAACTCTTGCCGTACACGCTTAATCAACACCAACAGAATGGCTTTAAACGTGTTGTATGGCATGTACTGATTAAGTGCTCTGTCGAACAGAGAGCAGATCGCACTGGCTAAACGAGTATTGCGTTTGATCGCTTCACGGCGCGTTTTGGTAAGCAAAGAGAAGCGGACTTCCTTTGGGTAGTCATGGGAGTTTTGTAGAAAAACAGGGGTGGCAATGCGTGTATAGTACACGCCAGAAGCCAGTTTTATCAAATACATATGTATCACCTATCTGTGTTAGGTGACTTTTCTATGTTTCAGATACAAAAAAAGCCTTTGATAATCAAAGGCTTTTTTCTAAGAATAAGTGGTGGAGGGATAGGGATTTGAACCCTAGAACCGCTATTAACGGTTGCCGGT
>NZ_JBGOOD010000137.1:0-2697 GCF_041439475.1 Vibrio sp. 1S139 | reverse complement strand
GAACGGCGGACTGTTAATCCGTATGTCGCAAGTTCAAGTCTTGCAAGGGGAGCCACATTCAAGAAAGCCAAGTCGAAAGACTTGGCTTTTTTTCGTTTGAACAAAAACAAACTCTATTCAATATACACATCAGCTCCTCACTAACTCTTAATCAGTCTCGATAAATTGAGTTATCTCCTTTTAGTACTCTTACTACAGCAGTTGATTCTAAGTTCTATAAAGCATATCCACTACAACAGAACCAACGCCTTATAAAGTTCATGACCCGCTAATATTCACATTAAAACAAATAGAACCAAGTCCTGTTACTTTTTTTTCTTCGAAAATTTAATCCCTATCATACTTTGATGTCTTTCTAATATCTGCCTTACACCACTTAGATTAAGATTCGATGAATTATACCTAATACTAATTATTGAATCGCTGCGCGGGGAAATATGAAACTAAAAACGCAAGCTTACTTATTATCGGGCATCATCTTGATCGCCCTGCTAGCACTGACGGCTACAGGCTTATGGACCTTAAGAGTTGCTAGCAACATGGACAACAAAGCTCGCGTAACAGAGCTGTTTAAGAGCGCATACAGCATTCTTACTGAAGTCGAAAAAATGGCGATTGATGGCACACTAGAAGAAGAGCAAGCCAAGCAACTAGCTACTCGCCTTCTACGCAACAACATCTATAAAGATAATGAATATGTTTACGTAGCCGATGAGAACATGACGTTTATCGCGACACCATTAGATCCTCAACTGCACGGAACCAGTTTTAACGACTTTAAAGATGGCGACGGCAATAGTGTTGGGCAGCTAATCCAAAGAGTACTTGGTAATCGTACTGGCGAGATCATTGAGTACACCTGGACACAAAAACTGCCAGATGGAACGATTGAAGAAAAACTGTCTATTGCAGAGAAAACGCCACATTGGGGTTGGGTTGTCGGCACTGGTATCGGGTTCAATGAAGTTAACGCTCGTTTTTGGTCTACTGCTCAATGGCAGCTATTCCTTTGTGTCGTGATTGCTGGTCTTATTCTGGCGAGCCTAATTGTATCCATTAAACGCATGCTAGCGCTTCTTGGCGGCGAACCTAAAGACGTACGAGAAGCAGTACAAGCCGTAGCACAAGGTCGAATTCAAACCTCTTTCGAAACTCAGGCAATTGACGGCAGTATCTATCACGCCGTACAACAAATGAGTAAGTCATTGGCTGAGCTAGTATCAAACCTTGACGCTTCAATGCTGGCATTAAGAGGCGAACTGCAGCGCGTAGAAGATCGCGCTGGGTCAATTGGTCAACTGACAGACACCCAACAGCAATCAACAGAGATGATCGCGACAGCAATGACCGAGATGGCCTCTTCAGCCAATAACGTAGCTGCTTCAGCTAGCGATACCGCGCGCAACACCGACGAGGCCGACAAACAGAGCCAGCATACCCAACAACTCATTCACAACACAGTAGATAACATTCAAGGCTTAGCAGGCCAACTAGGCACAGCAAGCGAAGCTGTCGCTAACCTAGATAACGATGTAAACAACATTGCAAAAAGTATTGGATGTGATTGGTGATATAGCGGAGCAAACTAACCTATTGGCACTAAATGCAGCCATTGAAGCAGCTCGAGCTGGCGAACAAGGTCGTGGATTTGCTGTTGTAGCAGATGAGGTTCGTAACCTTACAGGCAGAACACAATCGAGCACAAAAGAAATCCAATTAATGATTAATAACCTTCAAGAGGGATCTCGCAACGCAATTCAAACCATGGAAGTGTGTGCCGCGACCAGTGAAAGCACCGTAACAGAGTCTCAAAACGCCTCTGAAGCACTACAACAGATTGTTGTCGCATTAGAGTCCATTTCATCAATGAGTCATCAAATCGCAACAGCGGCCGCTGAGCAGACTCAGGTGAGCGATGATATATCGAAGCGTATCAATATGATCGAAGAGAGCGGTAACCAACTGAGCAATGTCGTAACAGAAAGTCATAACAGCACCCAAACTCTTGCCTCTCTTTCCAACGAATTAGAAGCTTGGGTTAATAGGTTTGAAGTAAAACACTAAACTCCCTAGAAAATTTTCAAATAAAAAAGCACGTTTTCATACGTGCTTTTTTTATTTCGGCGCCCATTCAGTGTAGTTAACCGTAGTTTTACTATCTTTTAGGGCATGCTAGACCTAGGTTTTTCACCCCAAATGAGCAAAAACAACCCACTAAGTATAGAAAAACATCAAACGATACTTTTTTTGCAATTTAATGTTGACCCAGAACGCGAAAACACGTTTAATACACCTCGTCGCCCGGATAGCTCAGTCGGTAGAGCAGAGGATTGAAAATCCTCGTGTCGGTGGTTCGATTCCGCCTCCGGGCACCACAATTTATTTGTTGGTGTCTTAGACAACAACAGTAAAGCACAAAGAAATATTATGTGCCGACTTAGCTCAGTAGGTAGAGTAACTGACTTGTAATCAGTAGGTCACCAGTTCGACTCCGGTAGTCGGCACCATTTCTTTAAAGCTTTAAGAATAATTCCCCTTTAGTTCAGTTGGTAGAACGGCGGACTGTTAATCCGTATGTCGCAAGTTCAAGTCTTGCAAGGGGAGCCAAGTTAATCATCAAGCATAAGCTTTTTGATTCATGATGCCGACTTAGCTCAGTAGGTAGAGCAACTGACTTGTAATCAGTAGGTCACCAGT
>NZ_JBGOOD010000136.1:0-2753 GCF_041439475.1 Vibrio sp. 1S139 | reverse complement strand
CAGATTACACCGCAACTTACTTTCTCTTCCATACACCAGAAATCAGCATAGCTCCTGTTCAGTATGAACACTGATAATCAAGTGATGTTAATGAGCACCTCGGCAATGAAGTATTTCCTATGAACGGGTTGAGTCGGTTAAAGCCAAACTCTTTGGTTGCCAGAACATTGTTACTGACCTTGTTAGCTGTGGTGATAGCTCAAGGTATCGCAACGTCTATTTGGTATAGCGAATCCAAACACAAAGAACTGGAGGGGATTCGTTCTGCCTCTTCAAGCATGGCCAATATGTTTGCCTCGACGGTGACTTTCTTCCAGTCTCTGCCCGTTAAATATCGCCATATCGTGTTGGATCAAATCCGCAATATGGGCGGTACGCGCTTCTTCGTTTCTTTCAATAAAGAGGCGTTGATTGTCGAACCGATCCCTGATACCCGTTTAAAAACCGCCTCGATTGAAGCGATAGAAAGTGTTTTGAGTAGCAAGCTCAATAAAGTCGAATCAGTGCGGGTTGATTTCTCTCGCCCTGAACATCTTCGTTTGCTTAAAAATGACATCTACTTGAGCGATCTCCCACGATCGTGGGCACATCATACTTTAACCTTAGAACCTCTTAACCCTCCTATTCTGGTTGTTCAGATAGAATTAGCCAGTCATGAATGGGTGTATATCGCCGCGTTGTTGCCTGCGCCTTACGTCAAACTCGACGATACGATTCTCGGCAGAGAACAGGTGATCTTCTTAGTTTCCTCGACCCTCATTCTTTTGGTTTTGACTTACTTGATGATTCGTCGGCAAGTACGCCCTCTTAAAAAATTAGCAAGAGCGGCCAATGAGATGAGTATGGATATTCAGCAGCCGCCACTTAACGAAGAGGGGGCTACTGAGCTGGTGACGGCGACCCGAGCGTTTAATCGAATGCAGCAACGGATTCGTCGCTATGTTGCCGACCGAGAGCACCTTTTTTCTGCGATCTCCCATGACTTAAAGACACCAATAACACGTCTAAGATTGCGTGCAGAGTTGTTGGAGAGTGAAGTAAAGAAAGACAAATTCAATAAAGATCTCGATGAGCTCGAGATGATGGTCAAAGGTGCTTTGCAAGCGGTAAGAGACACCGATCTACACGAGAATAATGCCATTATTGACCTCAATGAAATGGTGCTCTCTGTGATTGAATCTCATAACCAATACCAAACAAAGGTAGAGTTCGAGCCGGTCGTCATTGAGCCATTGGTCGCGAAACCACTGGCGATTAAGCGTGTACTGACCAACTTAATCGACAACGCAGTTAAGTATGGTTCATCTGCCGTAGTGGAAGTTAGTGGTGATGAGCTTTGGGTGGTCGTGACTATTCAAGACCGTGGCAATGGTATCCCAGAAGACAAGCTAGAGATGGTCTTTGAACCTTACTTTAGGCTTGCAACCGACGACCAAGGACACGGACTTGGCCTCGGGATCTGCCGAAATATCCTGCATGGACACGGCGGAGATCTCATTATTCGTAACTCCCCTCAAGGCGGCTTAGAAGCTAAAGTCTATATTCCACGCGGCCTAGAAGTTTAATGTAACAATTGTGTTACATTGAGCTTACCTTTTGTTTCAATCTTACAAATCAGAATAAGTAGACTCTGTATTGAACCGGACGTCGAGTCCGCTAAAACATGGAAGATAATAATGAAAATCAATAAAACCCTACTTACTCTATCTCTTCTTGCTGCCTCAACATTTTCTCAAGCTGGTGAAGTGGAAGTGCTTCACTGGTGGACTGCCGGTGGCGAAGCGAAATCCGCAGCTGTACTGAAAGAGATGATTGAAGAACAAGGCCATACTTGGAAAGATTTCGCTGTTGCTGGTGGCGGCGGTGAAAGTGCGATGACTGTTTTGAAAACTCGAGCAGTGTCGGGCAATCCTCCATCTGCGGCGCAGATTAAAGGTCATGATATTCAAGAGTGGGGTGGTTTAGGTTTTCTAACGTCTCTCGATGCAACTGCGAAACAAGAAAAATGGGATGAGCTACTGCCAGGAGTGGTCACTAAAGTGATGAAGTGGGATGGCGAATATGTCGCAGTTCCTGTCAACGTTCACCGTGTTAACTGGCTTTGGGCTAACCCTGTTGTTTTAGAAAAATCAGGAGTGACGGTTCCAACTACGTTAGATGAGTTCTTTGTTGCCGCAGACAAGATTAAAGCGGCTGGCTTCATTCCACTGGCTCACGGTGGTCAACCTTGGCAAGACGCGACGGTATTCGAAGCGGTGGCACTTGATGTGCTAGGCAGTGAAGACTACAACAAAGCGTTCGTTGACCTGGATATGGACGTGTTGTCTGGTGACAAAATGGTGGAAGTATTCACCAAGTTCAAAAAGATGCGTGACTACATCGACAGCAACTCTCCAGGTCGTGATTGGAACGTAGCAACTTCGATGGTTATCAATGGTGAAGCAGCGATGCAGATCATGGGTGACTGGGCAAAAGGTGAATTTACTGCCGCAGGCAAAGTACCAGGTAAAGACTACATTTGTGCACCAGCACCGGGGACTGATGGTCAGTTCACTTTCAACATCGATAGCTTTGCGTTCTTTGAGTTAAGTGACAAAGAAAACCAAAAAGCGCAGCAAGATCTAGCGAAAACCATTCTTACTAAAGACTTCCAAGAAGTCTTCAACCTTAACAAAGGTTCTATCCCTGTACGTCTAGATATGTCGAGTAGACGACACTTGTTACCAAGTGCCGCCCCTCTAAGAACCGTACGT
>NZ_JBGOOD010000135.1:0-2796 GCF_041439475.1 Vibrio sp. 1S139 | reverse complement strand
TTTTCTAATCCAAATTTAGCACGTTAGAATCCATACTCTAACGTGCTTTTGTCCAAAAATCACTTAGCCTAGCTTTTACACAGTCCGGCCTTACTTATTAATCATTGCAGCAATGATTAAAGGTCTCTATTTGATGAATGACCATTAGGGTGTTAATTATATTAAGACAGTTGTGAAAAGTGCTTGGCCGGAGACATTTGCTTACCAAGAACGGCAGCAATAATTATGTGATCTTGTTTCTGGATATAATAAATCACATGGCGCTTTAAAGGAAAACGGAAGTAGTTTTGGCCCACCTCAGAAACCTCTATGCCGAGCAACTTGTTGTTCGCCAGTAATTCCATTGATTGCTTTAGTTCTGAAAAGTAAGTACTCCATTGTGCTTGCCCCCATCGCTCTAATGTATAGCGACGAATCTCAATCAGATCAGATTGCGCTGAAGAAGAAAGCTTATAGTGCGTCATTAATCAAACTTTCCTTGGTTAAGTGCATTCATGAAATCGTCACCGTCGACTAGTTTATCTGATAGAGCATCGGCTTCTGCTTGTTCGAAGCGTGATTTCACCACCATCAATTTCAGTGCTTCAAGTTGTTCATATTCTTCACAAGACATCATCACCGCAACGGGTGAACCATTCTTATTAATTTGTATAGGTTCACGTTGAACTTTCATCAGTAAGTCGCCAAATTTGGTTTTAGCTGTATTCGCAGTAAGTGATTGCATAATATTCCCCTTTTCGCTCATTATAAACGAATCGAACGATTTAACCAATTTGTATGATTCTTCTATTGGGTTTAATCTCGCGCTGTGTCCATAAAGGTGTAACTTTGTGAACATTATCTTTCACCCACCTCAATACTGTCCAATTAGTCTTTAAAATAACATATGAACATGTACACTAATGTTTAATTATCTTAATGTTCACTTTTAGGCTCTTTTCATGAAAATTGGCTATGCCCGTGTCAGCACTCAAGACCAAACGCTCGATGTTCAACTTGAACAGCTTAAACGTATTGGTTGTGACAAAATTTACCAAGAGCAAGCGAGCGGTAAATCCTCTGATAGAAAACAGCTTAACCTGTTGCTGGATTTTGCAAGGGAGGGAGATATTATTCATGTTACCAAAGTCGACCGCATTGCTCGAAATACCATAGATGCTTTGCAAATTGCTGATCAACTAGCGCAAAAGAAAGCTGGTTTGGTCTTTCATGATTTGGGCGATTTAGACATCAATAGCGATGTAGGTCGAGTTATTTACACTACCATATCGGCGTTTGCTGAAATGGAAAGAAAACGAATATTACAGCGCTGTAATGAAGGTAGGGAGCGTGCACGCTCTGAGGGTAGGCACCTTGGACGGTTTCCTGACAAAATGCTTCACCAACGCATTCAAGAGCTTACTGAGCAAGGGATGAACAAGCATGCTATCAGCAAGGAGTTAGGGTGCAGTCGTACAACAGTTTATAAAGTTATAGGATGAAGTGATTATATCTCTATGGATTAATCACTATAGGGGAAGTGGCTGCATCTCATTATTTTTTAATGGTAGTTTTGATAGTATAATCAAATTAAATCTGATTTTTTTGGGTGAAAAAATGAATAAGAGAATTGAATCTTATGGCGTAGATGTTGTTAAACGACCTAAGATTAAAGCTACAAGAAAGCTTGATCTTTCTGGTACTTATGGACAGCAGATTGTTAAGTCAGAGTCTAAGTTAGCCTTGAGAACTCATCGTAAGACGTTTGAGAAGTTGGCTGACATGTGATGGATATTATTTGCTTTCCATTTGAGCGAGTCATCGAAATAAATACATTTATATTGGAGAGTGAACCTGGTATGAGTGGGGCTGTTGATATTCCCAAGTTGCAAGGTGCATTAGGTCGAATTGATAATGCAATTGTTTACGATGGCTTAGATGATATCTTTGAAATTGCAGCTAAATATACTACAAGTATTGCGATGTCACATGCCCTTCCAGATGCGAATAAAAGAACCGGCTTAATGGTTGCTTTGGAGTATTTGTCTTTGAACGACTTTGAGTTGACCAGTGATAATGATTTATTAGCTGATGCTGTTCGAGATTTGGTGCTTACTGAGATTTCGGAAACTGATTTCGCTGATATTTTATACGCTCAGTATGCACAGGAAAACAATCTTGCTTAAGCTACCTTTGAGCCTAAAATTTAAAATGATCGATTTTCTCTATCGATCTCCAGTAAAAAAGATCATTTAATTAAAGCTTACTCATTGCAGCAATGAATAAGGCTGTAAATAAATTTGTGTAGTGGTGGTAAACTTTCACTTAATCAGTGGTAAGTTTTGCCGAAAGTTTACCAGTCCATTATTACTTTTGTTGGTATTGAAGCAATTGCCCTTCCAATCTCGCACACTGCTGTTGTGACTCTCCCAACTTATCTTGCAACTGTTGTAGGGACTTCTCGCCATTAGTTAGCTGTTCAGTTAGAGATTCTACTTTTGTTTCAGATTTTGCGTGTTGATTTTGTAAGTGCGTATGGTCTTTAGTGAGGTTTTTTAGCTCCTTAGTTTGTTGACTCATTTGATCATTAAGTGATGCGACGTGCTTCTCACTAGATTGTAATGACTCTTTGGTCATGACTTGTTCTGTAGCTCCGCGCTCAACCTCAGCGGTTAAGGATTCAACTTGACCTTGTAGTTGCTTCTGGGCTTTCTCACCATTGGCCAACTGCTCATTTAGAGATTCGATTTTAGTTTCATATTTTGGGGTATTGCGCACATTTCCCCGAAAAGTTCATTCTTCATTTTATGGCTAAGT
>NZ_JBGOOD010000134.1:0-2891 GCF_041439475.1 Vibrio sp. 1S139 | reverse complement strand
TTGCCATTTCAACTCTCCTTTGGGTTGGAGAGATGATCTTATTCTTCGTGCTGAAGGATTAGAATGCGGGGTTCGTGACACGCTTACAGTTTTTATTCATTCCCGTTTAGAAGATAACTAGCTAAATAGAGATACTTAGCTAGTTAGTGATTAAAGGAGTATTGATAGATTAAGCCGGAACAGTACCATCGAGATTTAACCCAAGCTTTTTCCTATTTGCCAAAATTTTATCAACTGAATTTTTTAGTGGAGTTGATCCGTCGTTTATATTCTGAACTGAACGTACCATTCCAATCGCTTGTGACATAGCTGCTAGCCTATCTTCTCCGGGAATATCCTGTGAAACTTCTAGTACGAGTTCAGTTTCACTAATATTATAGCGTTTCATCCTGTCTACAGCGCGTAGTTCACATTCTGCGCGATAATGTCTACCTACAGCCATTTCTAGTTTCCTCATAAGACACAGTTGGATTTATAAAACTTCAAAGCGGCGTCTCTTATCACTCTGAAAGTTCATTTTTGAATTTGGATATTCATCTTTTCGTCAGATTTAATATATGATGAACCAATCAGTATTGCTAGGTACGCAAAAGGCACCCCAAGCAATGCTTGATAAATTGATTTGTTTTTGGTTTGTAATTTAGGAAGAGCAGCTATGCCACGAATACCCCCACACGAAAAAAATATGATTGACTTCATCGACGAGCGATTGACATCTGAGATAGTTGTTTGGCAGGCCGTGAAAAATGGATGGTATGAAAAAGTTAAGGCACTAAAAGAATCCTTTGACTCGATATTTGATATGCTGAAGAAAAATAGCGAACTGCCCTTTGAAGCAGGAGATGAGTTACGCTTTAGAGAAGCTTTATTTGATTTGATAGCTATGCGCCACTGTGGAAGTGTTTATGAGTACAAGGGGTATTTGCGTAGTTTTTTTCAAAAGTATCCAAAGGAGCATGAAGCGACTATAAATTATATTTGGGAAATGACTCGTGACGAGAGAGGTGTCCTGCCAGCACTTAGCCTATCTTGGAGTACCATATTGAACAAAGGGGAAAGTTATCCCCATGAAACTCTCAAAATTTATGTAGACTTTCTTTGGCATCGAATGATTTCAGACGCAAATTTCTCTCCAAATTTATCGCCTAGTATGAGTGAAGAACAGAAACAATACTGGAATAGCAATGAGTCTTTACTGAATGAAGAGATAGAACCAGATAAAGCTCAGATGGCGATTGATGACTGGAACTCCATGACCGAAAAAAACTTAGCACTCGGTTCATGTATAGAAGGTTTCTATTACGATGGTGATGAATCATTATCAGTGATTGAAGGACATACAATGCAAGGTTTCCACCTTGTCGCTTTACCAAAAGAAATTGACGAAGCTATGTTTGATGCCACTATGGAGTATATAAAGTCATATCTATTCAAGAAACAAATGCCGATAAAAACCCTAAAAGATATATACACATACTACCTGCCTACCAACATACGTTCTGAGACTTATAAAAGACAAGTTATAAAAAATAAAAGCATGATATCAATGTTATTCGTAGGTTTGTTTTGTGACAGGCTTTATGAGACTAAAGAAGTTATGTGGAAGAGAAGAGAATCAGGTAAGAAACAGGTTGAAACCTTGTATGACGCAGCAGAGTGTGTAGCAGAGTTTTTCACAAATATAGGCTTTAAGTATCAAGCGGAATCAGTGATTAATGCGAGAAAGAAACTCCTAAGGATACTAAACGAACTAGATGTAAATTATTACTAAGATATCAGTCATGACTTTGCCAAAATGCTGGATAGTACACTCTGGGACAAGAGCGCCTTAGTGCTACGACTCTAAAACGTTTGTGCTCCAAAGTTGCTTAGACCTCTTACTCATTCGCATCCTTTTCATTTGATTACTTTTAACCGTACGCTCGCCTTTTTGCACATTTCTCGTTGTAAACCACAACCTTCCTAATGTTGCATTATGGGGCTGCTCGACTCATGGACTAGTTATTGACTAATAATTCAGTGGCTATTCAGTCTTCTAGGAGGTTAGTAGTGACATAAAGTTCGACCAAGTTAAGCAAATGGCTTTCTATCCAAGTATCTAAATTACATGTTGTTATTAGAGATTGTTTTGTTTCAGTTTCATATAGATCAAAAACGTCTTTTGAGTATATAAACTCAACTATATCAACTCTTCTCTTCTTTTGAAAAGTTGAAATGGATTCTTTAAATTGCGACTTGTCTAAATCACCATATTCATCAACAAATACCTCTTGACTGTATTTTAGAACAAGTTTATCCAAGTATTCATTCGTCAGTAGATACCTCGATAGATGATAATCAAGTAAGTGTTCTTGAATGTTTTCTCTAAGAGTTATCCCCGATTTTTTATAAAAACTGGGATTGTCAAGTAAAATAGTCAAGTTATCTTGCAGATCTTCTATTATATAGCCTCGATTGACTCCAAAAATTGAGCAATAATCTACAAACTCCTCACTTTCATGATAATTATCAATAAAACACTGAAGTAGTCTACTATTGACTTTCTCATTTTCTGACATGAATATTTTTTTAAATAACGACATAAGGTTACTCAGGTATATAGAGTTATTAAAATGATCTCATCATATTGCATAAAGTCGGAACACTATACAACTTGCATCTAATTTGTGAGCCTTGTATCATAAATATAGGCTTTTAATTTTTGAACGAATTGAATAGCCATCGACTTAGTAGATTTTAACAAGCCAGATTTTACACAAAGTCAACTTTTCTGAAGCACGCAACTATGGGCACAACCCCTAACTAAAAATGTCTATTTTTTAGTTGTTTAGGATGTTCTCATAGACAGGATCTTAAGAGCTAACTTGTTTATTTAGATAGAAAAAAGGCTT
>NZ_JBGOOD010000133.1:0-3041 GCF_041439475.1 Vibrio sp. 1S139 | reverse complement strand
TGTCGCAAAGTCGAATTTAGCCCTTAGAAATAAGAGCAGTATAATGACGCAGTGGCCATATTGAATTGATTTTAAAATCAAGCAGTTGAATGAACAGGCGTAAAGCCTGAGCAGTTAAGTATGCTTTCACTCCTTTCTACAAGAGAAGAAGCCGCGACACGTTTCAGAAAGCCATTTAAGGGGGGTTAACCCCGTGTGCTTAATACTGTGCAGTCAGTATTCAACTACAACAGGCTTAGTATATCACAAGATAAAACAATGTGATGGGCTGGCTAGGCGACTCAAAAATGGGGTTATAATGCTCACTTTCGCTGCCTTAGTTGAAACACAGCGACTCTTAATGATTTTTTTGACATTTACCTAACAGGAGGGGATATGGCGGTCTTTAATATCCGTTATTTGGATAAAGAAAAAAATACGCTCAAGTCCGAAACGGTGTACATGCGCTCTTTAGCCGCAGCCAAAACCAGTGCCACTACACACGCGACTGAAAATACGTTTAAAATAGAAATTACCGACGTTGTCAATAAACCCCTCGCCTTTCGCTATTTACCAGGTAAGTGGGATGAAGAAGAAAACCAACTCTAGAATAAGGAAAAGAGATGAACCGTAAAGAATTAGTGGATCATATCGCAGAAGAAGTCGATATCACCAAAAAAGAAGCCGATGCAGCCCTGAAAGCCATCATCGAAGGCATTACCACAACACTGGCCGATGGTGATGACGTGGCTTTGGTTGATTTTGGCACATTCAAAATCACCCACCGTGCCGCACGTGAAGGCCGCAATCCTAGAACGGGCGAAACCATTCAAATTGCCGCGTCAAAAAGCCCAACATTTAAAGCCGGTAAGAAGTTGAAAGATGCTTTAAATCCATAACGCTTTGCTGTTGATTTTCAGCAAAACAACCACATATAAAAAGGTGAGTCACATACATAAATCACCTTCCATTTGATTTGATAGTCATCTCTTGTGACTCAAAAAAGGCAGCCTTCGGGCTGCCTTTTGTCACTTCGCACTAAGTGACATCACGTTAAAAGGTGAATACTTCTGACTAATGAACTAAACTATCAGTAACGCAAAGCTAAAAGAAATTCTCCATTCATTTCTTTGTAGTGCAAAAATGCTTCCGTTCTCGGAGGCATTTTTGTATCTGAATCAATCACTTCGCACTAAAGAATTTAAGTTAAATTCAAAAAGATCATACTCAATGCAATAACAATCCAACACCAAAAACCAATAGTGTTAACCCACATAAAAGCTTTAAATTTTTTAGATTTTGTAGTGACTCGATATTTTATAAACGGGTAAACCAAACAGTAGCCCATATATCGACATCCAATCGTAGATGTCAAAGGATCAAGCAAGTGGCCATTCCACCCATAATATTTATCTAAATTTTTAGCTAATTGTTTATCGAGATAAATAATATGCTTAAAACTTCCATGTGAAACAGTAAAAAGGATAAGGCCACCAGGAACAGCCCAAAGAATGGCATAAAAGGAAATAACCTTTCGAGACAAAAATAATAGAGTGTCAATAAAATCTATCATTCTATTGCCCATTCATACGCAAAATCACCAAATGCCTTACCTGTTGCAGTTCCAGCTATCCCCCCCACACCTCCACCAACTGCAAACGCACCTATTGTCGCCACAGCGACAACGGGAGCAGAGATAGAAATTCCGATCGCAATTAAAATTGCCACAGATCCAGAAGCAATGGATACCCCAACAGAACCTCCAATGGTTCCACCACCAATTCCACCAATAAAGCCACCAACTTCACGGGTCGTTGTCTTTCCACATTCGCCAGAGCCGTCTACTTTGCAAGCTTCGTAAATACTGTCTACGCCACTCGCAACGCCAATACCTAGACCGATATAACCTAACCCTCTCGCAGTAGAAATTCCGATAGCAATATTCGCGGTTCGCTTTCCAAGGCTTGGCACAAAACCGGATTTCAATATTTCATCCGCGTGATGAATCACCGATTTAGTGGAGAGCTTTAAATTACGCTTAACCTGACGGTAAGCTGGGATTTCAACACTTCGCTTAGAGAGCATCGCAAACGAGCCGTCCAACTTTTGAAATAACGTCGCTCGCTCTGCGATAAACGAGCCATAATTCATTCCACCCGTTCGACTTGCCATAGCCACTTGTGACGCATACAAATCATTAATTTCTAAAACAACATTTTGGATATTCTTTAAGTTCTGCTCAACAATCGCAGCCGTCGCCCCAACGCCAGTAGACACCTGAGCATAATAATCACTAGGTAATCCATCCTCTCTGATGCGTTTTTCTAGCTGATAGGAAAACAAATCAAAGTGACGATGTACTGTCGCCACAGCTTCATTGCTCAACTTTGCCAGTTCAGCGCTCGCAGCTTGAGCGTCCTCTTTTAAATCCTTGAGAGCTTGCTTATCTTTCTCCTCAACCGGTTTCATTGTCGGTAGAACAACTATCTCTCCCTGCCTCACATAAGAATTTAAATGGCGATTCTGACCTTTAATGAAATTGATCGTTTTCTGAGAAGTATCCGAAGTAAAGAGTTCACTCCACATCAAATCAATTTGCCCTGTTTCTTCAACCTGATACCAACCAAGCATAAACACATTATCGAGACAAACCTCGGTAGGAATTTCAGAGAGAGCATTCAGCTCTGGGGACGCTAGAGGGGAAGACGTAGGCATACTCCCTAAACTCGGAGAAGGAGAGGAGCTAGGAGCGAAAGAAGCCGTCTCTTGTCTCATTTTCGCCACGGTTTCAGCTTGGACTTGCTTTTGGTCTATCAATGTTTGAGTTTTTGGCGCGACGATAGGATTTTTCATCATCTTTTTTTGAACGTCGGTTTGTGCCTCAAACATGGCGACCGCTTCCTCATAGGTTGTCGTCGTACTTGGATCAGACCAATACATTGACCGAGAATGAGGGAAAGGGTAGTTATCTTTAGCCATCAGTCAGTTGCTCATTATTATATTCAGTAATGAGCATACCAATAATTTCAGGCGTTTATTATTCCTAGAAAGGCGTTTTGGTC
>NZ_JBGOOD010000132.1:0-3275 GCF_041439475.1 Vibrio sp. 1S139 | reverse complement strand
AGTGCGCAGTGGGATGCGCGCACTAAATTTGGTGTCGGGGTGTAGTGCATGAGTGAGTTTTTAAAGAGCGCAATATTCGCTGCGCATGTGCAACACATGTTGCACATTACTCCCAATTACTAACTAGATCAAGTTCAGATAAAATAGAGGTTGAAAATAGCAAAGAGAAATAGACAAAGTGGATAAAACTGAAGTCGATTTAAGGATTCATGAGTTAATAAAAACTTATGTGTTATCTAGTGGTTTGAGTAATTCCGAGCTGGCTAGGCGGTGTGATGTTGATCGAGCAACAGTTGGTCGATGGTTGAAAAGCGGGAATATCTCAAGAAATAATTTGTTAAAACTATGCAAGGTATTGGGAATATCTCAGGCGACTTTTTTTGAAGTTATAGAACTACCAAAAGAAACATCAACTTTCTATAAAAAGAAAAAAGTAGTCATTACTAAGATAGAATCACTACCACAAAAAGATGCTGCATTACTAAGTGCAATCGATAAATTACTTTCTTAAGAAAATAGAATAAAACAGCACCTAATGTTGGTGCTGTTTGAAATAATGAGGCGCTTACAAAACATCTCTGAGATTTTTACGCTCCTCTATCTCTTCCTGCTTTGGAATGGTTCCGGGTAGCGTAATGTTTTTAGGATTTTTCTTAATGATTTGCGTCAAATGAGCAGACTTAGACGCCTTAGATTTCAAACTAAATACATGTGGATTAATAGTAAGGTTCTGTCTCACTTCAACACTAAACTCTTTATTCTCATTTTCAGGTAAATAGTTGCACTTAAGGTACTTAATCGACAGCAATTCTTTGCTTCTCTTTAGCGTAAACATGCACTTTGTTAGTCGCATTATCGATGTTAAACCTGCGCCTGATGCCATGGTAATTTCTTGGTTACCACGGATCTCATCTTTATTCACGTGATGAATAAGCAACAAACTGGCACCTGATTCACTAGCAAGATTCTGAAAAACATTTTTGATTAAGCGATCATGTTTTACTTCCTCACAACGGCCTATTGATTCCGTTACAGTGTCGACGATCACTAAGTCAAATTCAGAGAAGGTTTTTTTGAGTTGTTCTAAATACTGCTTATGTTCTGTCTGTTCTTGTGCCGAGCTATCGGGTGGAATCACTATAGGTTCAATATCAGTTAGAAAGTGAAGATTGTTCTTTAACTCTGACTTTATAGTGGCAGTGCAATTAGCCAGCTTTTCTTTCATGCGTGATTGAATCACGCCGGCTCCGTCTTCTGAACTTAACACCAATGTTTTTGTGGGCTTGTCGGCTGTGCTCATCCCGAGTAAAGACATTGAAGAAGCGTGTTCCATTGCAATGCACAATGCTAGGTGAGACTTACCAACGTTAGGCGCAGCAATCAACATGCCAACATGTCCTTTAAGTAAACCTTTCAAGCTGAAGCTTAGGTTTTGACTTGCAGATGAAGACATCAAGCTATCAAGAGATTGAGTGATCATGATTTACCCTCCCCTATATAAAATATTTGTATGCCATTACCGACATCGCGAAATTGAAGACTGAAGTCTTTTTCAATTTGCACGGCATTGGCCAATAGATCTTTTCTGAGATCGCTACGGAAGCTATGACTGACTTTCGAAGCAATTGATTGAATGTAGCTATCGAGTGCCCACTCAAACTTCTTGTTATGTAAGAATTCAGCTTTATGCGTAGTAATGTATTTTAAAAATGAACGAACCGACGGTTTACTGTAGTTGGTCATTTTGTGTTGTTCTAATCGATAGTAGTAACCATGGTCGCGTATTGCTTGCAACAGACGCATGTCTGGAACTAAGAACACATGGTTAGTGAGGTTCTTACTGTTTTTACGGCCTGTCTTAAATTTACTTCGGTCACAATAAAAACGGTAATCTTGAACAAACTCTAATGGCTTTTTGCCTACTACATTCTGTTCTTCATCAAGCTCATTGATCACCAAGTGGGCCGTTGCTAATTGAGTAATACGACGCTCTATTTGATCGTAGTTCGCGCGTGTGGTCGCCATGCCCATTCGGGTTGCTAATTCATACATGCTCATTGATAGAACGGTCGCGTCACGATCGATAAATGAATCAAAACCATCTTGTTGAGTATCTGATATATCACCATCAGTGATGGTTTGGTATACCTGTGACCAAGTTAAACGTGCTCCGGCATCATAGGAAGTATCGTCTAGTTGAATCGTTTGAGCATACGCCAACATGGTTTCTAAAATATCGCGATGTGGTTGAAGTAAGTAATCAACATGCAGGTCAACTCTGAAATTTTTTCCATAGCTATTGATGTTCACGCTTTCTAACGGATAGTTAGGATCGGTACCCCCGCTTTGTGCAATCTCGATGAGCTTGGATTGCATTGTGGATGTCAAACGTGAAGCTGGATGAAAGATGGTAGCTCTCGAAAATAGAATGGATGAGATGAACCGGTTCTTACGGTCCTCTTCATTAATAACCGTCAAACTAGAGCTAGATGTTGAAACCATGATCATTACCTAATAATGCGATAGTTTTATTTTAACAGATAGTCGTCATTAACTCACTTAGTTCGGTAGATATTTATACTATATCGGTAAATATCTATACTAGATCACATAAAACAACTATGAACTTCGGTAAATATTCATATTCAACTTGTACGGTTCGGTAAATGTTTACATCAATGATCGTTAAATGTTGGTATTTAATCGGTAGATGTTTATATTAAATCGGTAAGTATTTATATAATTTCGGTCGATGTTGATAGTTTAAACAGCTATCTAAGAAACTAGAACCTTAAGGATCTAGTTTTAAATAATACCAACTTCACTGAGGTTCAGCCGGTGACTTAACAGGTAATATCAAATCTCTAGAGAGCTTTGATGTTACCTGTTAAGTAGGTGTTAATACTCTAACCCTATTATCTTCAAATTAGCTAATAACCATTACAAACCCTATGTAATTGATATGTTTTAATTTTATTAATCTATAGATTTTTGATCGCTTGATTATTCATTAATTCCTTATTTGATCGTTTAACTTTTTATTGTGTACCTGCATTTTAGGGTTTTACTACCCTGATCGTTGCGGGTGTTCGTCAGCAATATAAAATAAGTGGGTGGAGCTAAGTTCAAGGTAAGGAATTTCAATGATTCCTTACCTGAAAAATCACGGTTTAACTCACGTCAAAATGAGTGTCTGACTGACCTAACTCCTGCTCTATAAGGCGTTGTTGATCAAATCAGCTTGAAGATCAACGACACCATATGTAGCTAGCCGT
>NZ_JBGOOD010000131.1:0-3397 GCF_041439475.1 Vibrio sp. 1S139 | reverse complement strand
TTGGGGTATTGCGCACATTTCCCCGAAAAGTTCATTCTTCATTTTATGGCTAAGTTAAGTCACAGAAGTAATATCACCTAACTCAGCGTCTGAGGTAATTGGGTGGACGCTTTCGATCATACTTTCCAAGTTCAGCATGTCTTCTTTTTCTTCAAAGACGTAGTGTCCCGTCAATTGAATATGCCCCCAGGCTACTGGTGAAATATTTGCTAGGAGATCGATAGCATCATCATTTTTTTGCTTCTCGAAACGTTCTACAAGGGCAGATAGCAATGCTGAATTGTAGTAAATTATGCAGTTGGCAATCAGACGGGCACAGTCGTTCCATTGCTCAACCTGATAATCATTTCCACCCCGTAACTGATCTCCGTTAAGGTTTCCTATTGCACGGCGAAGCTGATGATAGGCTTCACCCCGGTTCAGCGCTTGTTGGACAAACTGCCTCAAATCCTTTCTATCAATATAATCAAGCATGTAAAGGCACTTAATCAAGCGGTCATATTCTCGCAGAGCGGCGAGTGTCCGGCTACCTCGCTTACTGTTTGACAGCTTACGAATGATGACGTGTTGTTCCGTTGATTTCCGGCTCAGAGAGCAGATGATATGTTGGATCCGCTCCCACTCTTCTTTAATTAACTTTATGCGAATTGGTTTTTTAATCTTGATCTCAAGATCCCCATCTATATTGACCTCAAACACGTTTTCAAAAGCATGCTTGAATTTGGCGTATCGAGGTGAAAACTGATAACCGAAAATATCTAGAACAGCGAAGTTCACATTATTGGTACCGTGGTTATCTGTCGCCAGAGACTTTGGCTGAATGTCACTGCTGTTGTTATACAACAGATCAAATGCGTAGTGTCCTTCATATTCATTAGCCGATATCACTGTCGTATTTAAAGGCACATGGTTTGACACTAACGTCATAGCCGAAACCCCTTTACCTTTCTGGAAATACTTTGCTGAGTACCTGGCTTTGAACGTATTAATACGGCAAGCATGTTTCTGGCCATCAATACTGCCAAATGGGGCGGATTCATTAATGGTGTAATGGCGAAAAATGGGAAGCCTAGCGAGGGCATTCGAAATCAAATCATTGGCAGCCCCAGTTGTTTCCGGTCTAATGTAACTGTCATTAACAGAGCGAAGAATACCGATACTTCTGTCTGATGAGGTGGCAAGGCGGTGCAGGCCGTAGTTTGCACCGTTCCCAAAGATACAAGCAATCAAGTCGTGACTTCGTGCTTCAGTGTTTCTTTTTCTCAATGAGAGACTCTCGAATGCCTCAAGATAGCCAGTTTTTCTGCTGACATAATTCATGATGTCAATTATTCCCATATGCTGAACCTGACTGTATACGGGATTGTCCAGGGGTGTTTTCCAACGTCGGTTTGCTAAGCTCCAAGCAAGGCGGCTAGTTCGGGGCTGAACTCGGACAAAGTCGTTGGCATCTGCGTTAATGTTGGCAGTGACCTTTCCTAGCTTTTCAACAAAGCGATTATCAAGTTCTGCCAAAGTATGTTCAATCGAATTGGATAGTCGTTCTAGGCCTGTTTTCTCTATCAGAGATGCTTTGTCCTTCTTCCATACATCTAAAGGGATGAGATCATCCTCAAGTCGTTTGTTACGTTCACTCTCACTGATATACACCTTACCAGTGTCTATCATTCCTGAAATTTTACGGTAGAGGTAAAATTCAAACCTGACGCAGTTAGTATCTCCGTCAGTAACGAGATGTTTCAAATCACTATGCGTGACTAGCCTGAGATCCATCGACGTCAGTTTCTTGTTGGTAAGTAGCTCTTCTCTGGCATTTGAAATTTGTGCCCTCAACGCTGGCTGGCCAGCCTCACATTCAATGTCGAGAGCAAGAAATAACTTCCTCAGGCTGCCCGCTGTTTTGCGTGACTGGCTATCAGTGTATTGCCATTGATATTCTGCCCGATTAAAGCGGCCATCAACCAGATGGGTGCTGACCAACAACATGTCTTCCGGAGACATAGTTGAAAATGCAGTTTTTCTTAGTTCACCAAGCGTAGTGTTGTCACTAATATTGTCATCGGTAAAGTACCTGAGTATGTTTCCAGCCGATTTTAGCGTGTCCTGAATGATGTCTAGCTCTTTGGCAACACGCGATCTTGCTGATTCTATCCGAGACTCATGGTGCTTTCTAACTAGGTAATTGAAGCTCGACACCAGCCGATCATTTGCTTCCCTATAACGGTAGAAGATATAACAGGAAAGATAGAGCAGTCCCTGCCATTTTGGAGATCGTCGTAGTTGAAAAGTTGAACCTGAGCGGATGAGGGACGTGTAATAAATCATATTTCCTCGAGACAGGCCGAGTTCAGACAACAGCTGTTTCACCTCTGGATAAACCGTTCGAAGGAGCTGCATTGTGCTCAGTTCGCGGTCTAATTCCGATGGACTGAAATCCCGTGCAGTTCCCTTGAACCCTGACAGACCATTTAACACTCCTTTGTCATTCAATATATGGCTGAGTTTTTCCTGAGTTGTCGCCGACATTCTTTCTGACAATATTTGAGTGGTACGGTTTCTTTCTGCCGTCAGTGTCGCAGTAACAAGATCTTGAAGGGTACTGTAGCCAGGCAAGGCGATGCGGTTCTGACCGAGAAAGGCCAAGCATTCATCAAGGATATATTTAGGCTCCGTGCTGATGGTGGCCACATCAGCTAGCCGAATGGACATGCTACGGCTTTGTTCTTGTTTTAGTTGACTAAACCCGAGAGCAGAGAGCGTTTGTGATACCATATTTGCCCTAGCTCCCTTGGAAACAGTCCAATCCCACCTTGGTATGTCGAGTTTGAAGGTGTCGCAGATGTACCGTGTATCTTCTTCTGTATCACATAGCTGAAAGCGAGGTATCACCGGCTTTGCCCTGAAATACCCGATAAGGAGAATCATGTATATTTTGGTTTCGGTTTTGAGTAACCCGTTAACAATATCGAGTAGACTGTCATCCAGAGAGAAATACTCTTCCCGTTCAGTTTGATTGAAGACCGGCAGCCGATAGAGTTCTTCAATTTCGTCGTCCGTCAGGAGTTGTATCCTCTTGCCTGTACTTCCAATCATGTATGCTTGTTACCTTTAATATAGTTTCTCATTTCAATGCCAAGAAGCAGGATACGAGTTTCAGTCTCTCCAAGTCTGGCGACAATCTTACTTCCTCAGGTAGCTATAGAGGGTTTCGCGGCTGATACCGTACTCTTTCGCTAGGTTGGTTCTAACTTCTCCGGCATTCGCCCTTGCTTTGAGATCTTTAATCTGTGTTTCATCAAGTGCACGCTTTCTTCCCCGGTATTTTCCCTTTCTTTTAGCAATCTCTATCCCTTCTCTCTGCCGCTCCTTAAGAAGGGATCGCTCAAATTCCGCAAAT
>NZ_JBGOOD010000130.1:0-3462 GCF_041439475.1 Vibrio sp. 1S139 | reverse complement strand
GGCGGTATCTGTGTTGAGGCTTGAAAGTCAATGAGTCGATTTAAAGACGCTTACGTTTAATCTAGAGATTAAAAGCTATTTGCGAACCGCAATAGCTTCGATCTCGATACCTACATCTTTTGGTAGACGAGCTACTTCAACACATGAACGTGCAGGGTAGTTTGCAACGCCGTGCTCATCGAAGAATTTGCCGTAAACCTCGTTTACTGTGCCGAAGTCGTTTAGGTCTTTAACGAATACCGTTAGTTTTACGATGTCTTTTACAGTCAGGCCTGAAGCTTCAACAACCGCTTGAACGTTGTCTAGAGATTGGCGAGCTTGCTCTGCGATATCAGCAGATACTTCACCAGTTGCTGGGTTTACTGGGATTTGACCAGAAGTCAGTACCATGTTGCCAAGGTCAACGCCTTGTACGTATGGGCCGATTGCAGCTGGAGCAGATTCTGTGTGAAGTACTTTAGTCATTGGTTTATTCCATCAGTTATTAGATAAAAATCAATTTTCAGTGTGCCTTCAAACTTTGGATAGGTAAAGCGCAAAATACCCCGCACAGGCGAGGTATTTGATAGTTTTTACATACGGTCTGCTTTGCCGTATGACGTTATCTTTCTGTTACGATCTCGCGAGAGAAGACTTTTTCGCAATACTTACACTTCAATCGAATATCTTCTTTCTTTTCAAAGATCTTAAAGCTACTTTCAACCGGTTCATTGTGAGTAATACAGTTGGTGTTTGGACACTCGAACACATCGTTGATTTGCTCAGGAAGTTCTAGTGGTAGTTTCTTAACCACTTCGTAATCTTCGATTTGATTCACTGTTGCGTGAGGCGCATAAAGTGCCAGCTTGCTCGCCTGTTCTTCTGTGATAAACACATTCTCAATCTTGAGCAGGTCTTTTCCGCCTAGTGCAGAAGACGGTAGATTCAGGCCAATCGTCACGCGCTGATGAGAATTGTGCATGTCGAACAGTTTTAGAACCTTGATCCCGATATTGGCTGGGATATGGTCGATAACAGTACCGTTTCTGATTGCTTCAACTTTTAATTGAGTCTCTTTAGACATTATATCTCTCCTCTACAGCGTTTCGTTAAGAACAAGGGCTAGCAATGCTTCACGGGCGTAAACACCATTCTCTGCTTGCTGGAAGTAGTAAGCGTAAGGTGTTTTATCGACATCGACAGTAATTTCATCAACGCGAGGAAGAGGGTGCAGAACCTTCAGGTTATCGCGTGCATTTTCCAGCATCGAAGCGGTCAGGATGTATGCGGATTTTATGTGCGCGTATTCTGACTCATCGAAGCGCTCTTTTTGAACTCGAGTCATGTACAAGACATCGAGCTCAGGAATCACATCTTCCATGTCCGTCAATAGTTGGTACTTGATGCCCGCTTCATCAAGCTCTTCGCAAATGTAGTCTGGCATCGCTAGAGCTTCTGGAGCCACGAAGTAGAAACAGATGTTGTCGAACTTCGCTAGTGCTTGAGTCAATGAGTGAACCGTACGGCCGTACTTAAGGTCACCAACGAATGCAACGTTTAGGTTGTCGAGGCGGCCTTGTGTCTCAGCGATAGAGAATAGGTCTAGTAACGTTTGTGTTGGGTGTTGGTTTGCGCCGTCACCTGCGTTAATAACAGGTACACCGTTTGAGAACTCAGAAGCCAGACGCGCTGCGCCTTCTTGAGGGTGACGCATCACGTAAGCGTCAACGTATGAAGAGATAACCTGTACCGAGTCCGCTAGCGTTTCGCCTTTCTTTGCCAAAGAAGTGTTACCACCACTGTCGAAACCAATCACATCACCACCGATGCGTTGAATCGCAGTTTCAAAAGAGAGACGAGTTCGTGTAGAAGGTTCGAAGAAGCAGCTGGCAACAACTTTGTTCTTGATGAGTTCTGGGTTTGGTTCAGCCTTTAGCTGACCTGCCGTTTGAACAATTAATTCTAGCTCTTCACGAGAAAGCTCTGGAATTGAGATGATGTGCTTTTGATAGAGCGAGTTCGCCATGATCTTCTTCCCCACAATAATGTATTGGCCATAAAAAAGCCCCCCATAATGGGAGGCTTTAAAAAAGTGCTGAAAAGCAGAATAGACGGCCTGGTAAGCATCTTAGCTTACGAGCAATATTTGGTGTTTTCACAATATTACTATGTGTTTTCACAATATCATTATGTTTTATCACAACATTGCTTGGCGTCATTTTCATTACTCTCAGACAAATTGCCGAGCATTATACGCTTTCAATTTGTGAGCGCAAGCGATTACATCAAGCTTTTGTTTACTTTCAGTATTCGCTATTGACCCAGTGTCGCAACCATTACCGCTTTGATGGTATGCATGCGATTCTCAGCTTCATCAAACACAATTGAGTAATCCGATTCAAAGACTTCATCAGTAACTTCTAAACCGTTCATTCCATACTTATCTGCGACTTGCTGGCCGATCACGGTTTCATTGTTATGGAAAGCGGGTAGGCAGTGCATGAATTTCACTTGAGGATTGCCAGTGAGCTTAATGACATCCATATTCACTTGGTATGGTTTCATTACCGCTACACGTTCGTCCCAAGCTTCAGGGGCCTCGCCCATTGAAACCCAAACATCGGTATAAAGGAAATCACAGCCTTGAACACCTTCAGCAACGTCTTCTGTCAGCGTGATGTTGGCACCTGTGCTTTGCGCGATAGCTTGGCACTCTTCAACAAGCTGCTCTTCTGGCCAGAATGCTTTAGGCGCGACAAGGCGAATATCCATGCCCATCTTCGCGGCTCCGACTAACAGAGAGTTACCCATGTTATTGCGTGCATCGCCTAGGTAAGCAAAGCTGATTTGGTGCAGATGTTTTCCGCGACCATGCTCAAGCATAGTGAGGAAATCAGCCAAAATCTGAGTAGGGTGGAACTCATCGGTTAAACCATTCCAAACCGGCACGCCCGCATAAGCGCCTAAGTCTTCAACGATACTTTGGCCAAAGCCACGATATTCAATGCCATCGTACATGCGTCCCAATACACGCGCCGTATCTTTCATTGATTCTTTTTGACCAATCTGAGAACCAGAAGGGCCAAGGTAAGAGACTTGAGCACCTTGATCAAAGGCGGCCACTTCAAACGCACATCGTGTTCGAGTTGATGCTTTCTCGAAGATCAAAGCAATGTTTTTGCCGTTGAGTTTCTTCTGCTCAGTGCCTGCATACTTAGCTTTTTTTAGGTCAGCAGACAGGTCGAGTAAAAACTGAATCTCTTTAGGAGTAAAGTCGAGAAGTTTTAGAAAGTTACGATTGCGAAGATTAAAGGCCATCTCTCGCTCCTTGCGTATATAGAATCAATGAAGAACTTAGTTAAACATAAAAATGCTATATTTGTGAATATTTATTTTATTGATTTGATAAAAAAGGCCAGTAAATGAATAGCAATGCCGTTCGGATAAGCATTACTGTTTGAATCTAAACGGATATTTAGCTGG
>NZ_JBGOOD010000129.1:0-3616 GCF_041439475.1 Vibrio sp. 1S139 | reverse complement strand
ATCTGTGTTGAGGCTTGAAAGTCAATGAGTCGATTTAAAGACGCTTACGATTCATTCATAGCATCGCTCCTTGCGGTACGGTTAATACGCCTTGCTGCAGCGCTTCACTGACTAAGGGCTCCATCACGTCAATCTGCAAGTCCAAGTGATACGCAAATACCCCATAGGAGGGCAGCTCGTGAATCATGGATTGCAGTCTCGGTTGTAGGGCTGGTTGCCAATGCTCTAACAGCGGCAAATGACACAGCTTCTTGAGCGTTGGCCACAACGCGGTGTGAGACAGCGGGGTTTGACTCATCACCGTCATACTTTGACCGCTCGGTTTCAGTAACGACGGATGAATCAGCCAGGTGTGCACCCATTCACCCACAGGCGTGTGTTTGGGTAACCGCGTGGTACGTTTGGTGAGTGACTTCGCTTGGGCAAAGTCGAGCACCAGATTGCTTTCAGGCAATTTGACGGTCATGACGCGTATTCCGCCCTCGCTCATCGGTAGCGTGAGCGCGGCGAAAAAGTGTTGCATGGCGCCATCGCGTCCCCATACGGAGAGAAATTGCACTTGGTTATCAGCGGTGGTGACCACCGCATCGAGATAAAGCCCGTTATCGAGCGAAATCAGTGGAGTCTTCATGGCTTAGTTCCTTATAAAAAATAAGGCGCCTTCCCGTCAGGAAAAGCGCCTGACGGGCAGTGAAGTTATTGTATGACGACGATGCGACCAAAGCGCTCACCGGGGGTGAGGTCAATCGCTCGAATGAGCGGTTGAAATTGGTCTATCACGGTGGTGATGGTTTGACTCTCATCAACCGTGGTCACGGTGCGCTGCACCTTTTGAGTGCCGCCTTTGACCAGCAGGGTCTGAGCGCCATCGTTGCTGTGCACCTTGCCGGCAATTTGTCCCGCCGCGAGCGACAACGACAAATGCCAAGGTGACAGTTTTCTTAACGGCCGAGGCACTTGGTGGTGCCTCGCGAGGTTAAATTGAGTATCAAAGGTCGGCCAAAGCCCCCCATGCGCCCCAAACGCTTGCTCTAGTTGCCCGGTGTCTGGCCGTATCATTTCAAACCGAAATGGCGCGTCATTGACCGGGGCTATCTCAAACGGTCGAGCAGGGTGAGGCTGTATTGCCTTACCTTCGCCAGCGCTTACCAACAGGGTCGCCGTTTGTGTGCGCTCCGCTTGATGCTCAGGCCCTCTCATGTCCGCTTTGCGCCCTAAGATGACCACTTGTTTAAAGCGGCCCGTTGAGGCGGCGAACACCTCGACCTGTCGTAGCCGCATCGCAAGATAACGGCTAAATGCAGGCGAGAGAGAGGGATAGGGCACCACCAACGCCAATACGCCGTCACGCTTTAGCGTGGGGAGCAGGCGTTGAGTGAACTGCACTTCCAGTCTGGCCATGTCACGATGCTGCTTGTCCACCTGGTCGGTGACCACCGCGCCATACGGCGGGTTTAAAAACAGCAACGTTTGACTGCCTGAGCCGATTTGTGTGTCAAACGCATTGCTGCGCAGCACCGAATCAAGACATTGACTGGCAGTGACGGCTCGCGCCTCATCCAGCTCCACCCCATAGGTGTGAAGCGCGCTCTGCTCATGGTCGACGATTTGACTCGCCAACTGAGCCAGCGCCTTGCCTTCCCCGCAACACGGGTCGAGCAAGCGCTGAGTGCCCGCTTTGAACCGCAGCCGCTTAGCTATCTGGGTTAAGGTCGCCTCATCGGTCGGGTAATACCCGTCTTTAAGGTAGTTGTGCGCCACGCGCGGGTGCATCACGGCCATTAGCTTGCCTCCTCATCATGGCGTTGACGCATCCAATGCTGCGATTTGGGCTCAAACTTCCACACGCGTTCATCATTGATGCGACGCTTGAGGTAAGCCAGTTGTTTGCCCATCACTTCTCGCCCCACTTCTGGGGTGAGTTTGACGATGTCACCAATGTGACTTGGTAATGGCCACAGCGCCCCAAACAAGCTGACTAAGTCCTCTTGACTCTCTTGGGACGACGCCAACGCCTGACTGGCCACGTCTCGCTGCTCGGTCAGTTGCTGCTGCGCCTTGCGTTCTTTGGCTAACGGATCTTCTTCCATTGGCTCGTCTCGTGGCAGCGCCTCTTCTTTGTAATCACTGAGCCAAATGCCGTTAAGCTCGGCGCGCGTTTCAATCACAAATCGGTTGCTGGTTTGATAGCTGCCCGGATAAATACGTTGTAATCCAAAGGTGCCTTGATAGGTGCCTTCGCTGTATTCATCTAAGACCGCGTCTCGAACGGAGAATTGACCAATGTCGGTATCGAGCATGGCGACGTTAAAGTCGCCATAACGCCCGCTAACGGTTTTGATGGTGAGTGTGCCGGGTACTTGGACCATGTTGGCCTCCTGAGTTAAACGTCAAAAGGCCTCCCACCGGAAGGCCTCTCCGGTTAGGGAATAGTAAAAGTTAAAGCCAGCCGCGCTCAGCAAACGAGGTGACGGTTTCACCGACCACAAAGTGGTCGAGGATGCGCACGTCAATCAGTGCCAGAGCATCCGACAATTGCCGTGTGATGCGCCGGTCCGCCTGACTGGGCTCGCTGCATAGGCTAGGGTGGTTATGACATAAAATGACCGAGGTGGCATTCCAAAGTAGGGCGCGTTTCACGACCTCTCTGGGATAGACACTGGCCGAGTTAACGGTGCCATAAAACAATATCTCAAACTCAATCAACTGATGTTGAGTGTTAAGAAAGAGTACGCCAAAGACTTCTCTGTCCATCCCCTGCAGTAAACCACTGAGGGTGCGTTTCGTTTGCTCCGGGCTGTCTAAGGTGACGCCGCGTGATAAACGGTCGATGGCGATGGCTTTTGCCATATCCAGCAGTTCATCGGGGCTCACCGGCTCGGTGAGTTGGTAGTATTCGCCAGGGGCGTCTTGCAGCTCTTGCAATTTGCCTTGGCCATAGGAGGATTGGTATCGCATACAGGTGCTCCTAATAAAAAGGAGCCCCCTCATGGGTAAAGGTGGTGCAAAGCACCACCGTATTGACGGTCAGTGATTATGCGTCGTGCACCTCGTCCTCTTTGGTCGTGATGATGAGCATAGGTTGATCGTATTGGTCTCGCTCAATGCTCGCAATTAAGTCGAGTGAGCGGTTGACGTACAGATTATCGAGGCTGGGTGGTTGGCACACCGTAAAGGGCACCTGCGACTGAGCCGGCACATCAACCGCTTGAAAGTACGCTTGTTGACTGATGCCGGTGTACGGGAAGTAAAAGCCCGCGTCCTTGGCTGTGGATGTGATATCAATAAAGCCCGATGGATCGAGGGCGTCATTAAGTACATAGTGACCAAATAGCGGTGGGGTAGTTTGACTCATAATCGCTCCTAATAAAAAAGGAGCGCCCCCTTTAGGAGAAAGCTCCTAAAAAGGTGAGGTGATTCGGCAAGATAGCTTGAGTGTTAACGTCTTTGGCGTGCGAACTTCATGCGAAGGATCGGCGCCGCGTTGCGTTGAAACAGTGTCCAATGCGCAGCAAAAAACGTCATGGGTGCATGACTTTTCCAAACCAGCCAAAAGACCAGTAGAAAGATGCCCCAAAAAACGAAGTTATCGAGTAGGGTTGTGTAGTCCATGTGT
>NZ_JBGOOD010000128.1:0-3656 GCF_041439475.1 Vibrio sp. 1S139 | reverse complement strand
AAGCCTTTTTTCTATCTAAATAAACAAGTTAGCTCTTAAGATCCTGTCTATGAAACACCAAAAATTTCAGAACCGTGTAACTAATATTTCAGTTTTACTTCAGTAAGTAACTAAATGTAATTGCCCTTAGGCTTTCACTGTTAATCACACCAAAGCTCAACTTGGATTAGGTTAGCTTTTCATTATTTCACAATGAATTTCAATGAACCCTAATGATAAGAAAGCTAAGACACTGATTTATTGACCACATAACATCATCAACCCACATACTGAAAATAAGATAATCTTATTAAAAATGGATTATCGAAAGGCACAAAAAAGGCTGCAAAAGCAGCCTTATCGAGTAAGCATAAATATGCTATTCAATCATCGAGATCGAGGTTTTTTTCCTCCCCTTCCCGTTGCTGGTAAGGGAGCGGAGATGTACACCAAGGGGAGGTTAGGAGGGGATTCTAGTGTTTGTATCGAAAGGTGTTGCTGTCATCAATAATCTCAATTTTGACTTTTACTACGCCTTTCTTAACGTCACCAATTTGAGAAAATGCTTTGTGGGAAAGGTCAATCACTCGGCCTTTTACGTAAGGGCCTCTATCGTTAATTTTGACATCGACTGACTTGTTATTGGCTGTATTGGTCACTCTCACGATAGTCCCAAATGGCAAGGTTTTGTGAGCGGCTGTATAGGCGTTTTTATTATACGTTTCACCACTTGCCGTCAGTTTTTCATGGAATTTATCGCCATACCAAGAAGCCACTCCCACAAGCGCATGTGAATTGGCATAGCCCTTTGTTTTTGAAGTATCGACGGCCGCATGTGACGAGCATCCGGCAAGCAAAGTAATAAGAAAAGCGGCAAAGATAAGGTTTAGTTTTTTCATGCTATTTCAGTAGATCTTCTTCATGTAATGTTTATCTATTTTCATTGTAGTGCGGTTCAGCAGTATTGAACTGAGTATTATGAGTTCTCAGCGAAGGCTATCACTAGTGTGATTCCGCAATGTTTTCATGAAGCACGCTCGCTTCAGTCATATTCATGAAAGGTTTTATCTTCAAAACGTCAACTTTAACAATGCCTTAAAGTTGTTGGTTTATTAACCACCACCACATGATGGAGCACTTAAAAAGCACACAAACAAAAAAAGGATTGGTATCTCTACCAATCCTCTTTAGGGGGTGTTTCGGTTTATCTACCTTATGGAAGGTAGTAACGCGATTACTCGTAATCAGTCGCGTACGTGTCTTCGTATGTGTGCGAGTAGAACTCGAACAGGTTGCCAAACGGGTCTTCTAGGTAAACCATTTGTGCTTGTTTTAGTTCGTCTTCTGGGTGGTAGCGCATGATGTCCATACGAACCTTACCGCCAAACTCTTCAACACGCTTAATCGCTGAATGAAACTGCTCTTTTGGAAGCTGCAGACAGAAGTGAAAGATACCTAAGCGAGAGAAATCTACTTCATGACGCTCTTGACGATCTTTCATTTCGAACAGCTCAACACCGATACCATCTGAAGTGACTAGGTGAGCAATGTTGAAACCTTTAAAGCCTTCACCAAATACTGCAATACACATGCGGCCGATTGCTGATTCGCGCTCTTCCATCACTTTAGTGTTGTTCATTACGATTCTTAGACCTAGCGCTTTTGTGTAAAACTCGACTGCTTTGTCCATGTCGCCAACCATGATGCCTACGTGATTCATTTTCATAACTTTCTCCAAATTCTCTTTAATTCTGTATTTTTCGAAGACTCGCTTCGGTGTTTCGTTTCGATGGAGAGAGTATATGGAGACACGACGATTAACTGAAATTATCATAATTTATATTAATGATAATTTTATGTTATTTACCAAGTTAAGTGAGATGCCAACACGTCACACAATAAGTTAAAGTTGAGAGCCACATATGTCATGTGGCTCTAGTTAAACATCCTTAGTTCAGCACGAAGAAGCCCGTTACGCTTTACTGGTCTGTACGACGTTCGAAATCTGCTTGGCTTTTGTTTCAGGCACCAAAGACATCAACCCGGTAGTCACAAGCGCGGCAATACCAGACATGGTTACAGGTGAGCCAAATATGCTTTGCACTAGCTTGGGCGCTTCTTTCAATAAATCCGGCACTAGCATCACCCCAAGCCCTAAGCCTAGTGAGATGGCAATCGTCATAATTCTGCGGCGATCCAGTTTTTCATTGGCGATGATTTTGATGCCCGCCGCAGCAACCGTACCGAACATCACTAATGTCGCCCCGCCCAATACTGGCTTTGGAATCGTCATTAAAACCGCACCTAAGATGGGAAATAACCCTAACAGAAAAAGAATCGCGGCAATGAAGTAGCCGATGTAGCGACTCGCGATCCCCGTAAAATGGATCACACCGTTGTTCTGGCTGAAAGTCGTGTTCGGAAAAGTATTGAATACCGCTGCGATGAGCGAGTTTACGCCGTCACCTAGCACGCCCGCCTTGAGTCGATTGATGTATTTTGGACCCTTAACTGGTTGGCCTGAGAACATGCTATTGGCGGTAAGGTCACCCGTCGTTTCAATAACAGTAATCAAGTAGATAAAAGCAATAGGGAGGAAGGCTTGCCAATCAAAAGCGAAGCCATATTTAAATGGGACTGGGATACTCAATAGCGGTTGAGATGCAAAAGAAACCATTGGCGCTTTGCCCATCAGAATAGCAACGCCCCACCCTACAACCAATCCGACTAAAATCGACGACAGCCTTACCATGGTGTTGTTGCTTAGGTTAAGTGCCACTATGGTTCCGAGCACAATCGCACCCAACATCAAATTGCTTCCAGAACCAAAATCTTCTGCGCCAACACCACCAGCGATATCAGTGACGCCGACTTTAATCAAAGAGACACCAATCGTCGTGATAACGATGCCAGTAACAACGGGCGTGATCACTACTTTGAGTTTTTCGATAAAGCGCGATAGGACGATTTCGACAAATGCACCAAAGAAGCAGACACCAAAAATGGTGGCGAGCATTTCATCCGGCCCACCTCCATTTGATTTAACAAGAAAACCCGCACCTAACACAGAACCTAAGAACGCAAAGCTGGTCCCTTGGACACAGATCATCCCTGCGCCAACTGGCCCTATTTTCCTAGCTTGTATAAAAGTGCCGACCCCAGACACCATCAGTGCCATGCTGATCAAATAAGGGATGTGTTCACCCAACCCTAAAACACCGCCAATAATGAGCGTTGGTGTGATAATGCCAACAAAGCTGGCTAATACATGCTGCAGCGCCGCGTAACTGGCTGCTTTAACTGATGGTCGATCGTCTAATCCGTAGATCAATTCACTGTTCTGTTCCATGTGACTTCCTTTATGTATTTTTTATTGTATACAATTTATATAAAGGCAATAGAGCAACATATATGCCAATGGTTTAACATCATACTTATCAATCAGTTAAGTTTTCAATCAGTCCAACGTGCACTATAGAGCAACAATGTCGGCTTGTTTTAGTGCAACCGATAGTTTATCCGATGTTCCCAAATTTAGCCCTACAGACACAAAAAAGGATTGGTATCGCTACCAATCCTCTTTAGGGGGTGTTTCGGTTTTTCTACCTATGGAAGGCAGTAACGGAGCTATGCTGATTTCTGGTGTATGGAAGAGAAAGTAAGTTGCGGTGTAATCT
>NZ_JBGOOD010000127.1:0-3881 GCF_041439475.1 Vibrio sp. 1S139 | reverse complement strand
CGCCAAAGGGGAAAGGGGTCAAGGGAAGGGTTTTCCCAAGGGAAAAGCCCTATCCAGAAAGGGAGAAAAAGTCAGTTGCCAAACCAAAAGGAAGGAAGTTCAGAAACATTGGTATAATAAGCGGTTAAAGATTAATGTACTAGCTCTATATAGTGTTCAAAACTTTATTATTCCAATAATATCAGCCTAACACTATACAAAAACAACCCCCATTGTCCCTATTAAAAACCCCGCTCATTGACGGGGTTATCAGGCTCTATTTTTGTACTTTATCAGAGATAAACCGGACAATTTCGTCGTACACATCAGCCGGTAATCGGCTTAGCTCAATCTTAAGTCCACGCTTGTCGCTACTACGCGACACCTTGGCGTATTGGTTCTTATCATCAAATTCAGCCAGAGCTTTGGTTTCCCAAGTGACTTTAGCATCCCCTTTTGAAAGCTTAGCTTCAATGGCCTCTAACACTTTCTTTTGCTTAACTTCGACACTCTCTACCTCGCTAAGATTTAAAGAAAGAGAACGAATAAAGCTAGTGATCTTAGTACCCTCTTTTACAAGCTGCTTTTCCACCTTGGCTAGCTTAGCGTAGTAACCGTTCGGGATACCTTCACAATCTGGGAATGCTTCAATCAAACGCTGATCAATCGAGGCAGCAGCCAAACGCTTACGACAAGTTTCACGACCAATATTCAAATATGCGGCGAGTTCATCAAGCTTAGTGAAGCTCTGTTCTTGCATAATACTTGGGTAGTCGGCACCCAGTTCTCGGTAAGACAAACGCTTGACCGATTGAGTGGTTTGAATAAAAGCAACGAGATCAGATTGTTCAACCTCCCCCTCTATTACCCAAAGAGGTAGATCTTTTTGTGCATGTACACAAGTGAAACGACGACGAGAACTATCAAGCAATTGGTAAATGCCCTTCTCGTCTTTGGTCGCGACACCTTCAGTATGCACGCCCTCTTCCTGAATACTTGAAAATATATCGCGTACAGAATCAAGGGTGAGCGACTCTTGGCGACGTGGATTTAAAGGATGAATCGCAGTTTTAACTTGAAGCTCATCGGCTTTCACAATGACACGCTCTGCAGTCGCAACTTTACCGCTAGCAAAAGTGAATGTTTTTTTAGGGGTCTCGGCTTGAGTTCGCTTACCTAATTGGTTGCCTTGCTTAAAGCCGGTTCGCTTATCTTGTGGTCGTTGCATGTTATAGCCCCTTTGTTGCAAGCTGCTTAATTTCAGTAATGAATTGGTGATACACCGCGTTCACGGACGTCATGGCCAAATCAAATTGTTTGCCACTGCAAATCTGCTCTGATTTACGGATATCAAGCACAGTTCGATTGCTTTCCGCTGCCGCGACAAACGCTTCTGAATGACGAATCGCGGTAGACAATAAGTGCCCTTGGGCTGCACGTAATAATTTATCGAACACCTTCACCTCATGTGCACTCTTTTCATCGAAGTTAACTGGAAGCAGTTTCGCCCATTTCAGGTTTTGCCCTTGAGACGGCAAAGCCCTAAACGTACCAGGCATGGTAGCCATGTAGTTACTGGTTGATGCAAAATCAAACTCCCTTGGAGTCACAGGGATAAGCACCGCATCAGCAGCTTCATTCACAGCCCATAAAATAGGGGAGTTTTGTGGTGGTGTATCGATGAAAATCAGGTCATAGTCTTGTTTAAGAATTGGCAGAATTTTTTCGCGAAGCACACTTACCAACGCCTCCTGCCCTGCCTCATCTTGCCCCCAATAACTATCGACAAAGCGCTCATCGGATGGAAAAGCAGGAATCACATCTAAGTTAGGGAGGTGAGTTTTAAATGGGATAGCTTTGACCAACTCTTCAAAGCTGTAGTCATTTAGATATTGTGAAAAGTCCCCTTCAGGCTCTAATTTTGATAATGCAATATCAACTGCTGTCATGTAAACCGAGTCATCATCAGCTTGATGGATAAGGTTTTGCCCAGTAGAACCTTGCGGGTCTAAGTCTATTACTAGGCAGCGAGCATTAAGGTTAAGGTCTAGTGCAGCCGCGGTTGCTAAGGTCACGGTAGTCGTAGACTTACCGGTGCCCCCTTTGTGGTTCTCCACAACCACGGTCGTAGGCTCAAAACGCTGGTTGTATTTGGGGAAACTCATGAAATCCATCATGTTCGATACATCAAAGCGGTTATAGAGGTGCGTGCGTCCTTGAATGATAGGCGCGCCAACAATACCCAGCTCCGTCGCTTCATCTATTCGAGAGTTAAACGTCACTCGTGACAAACCAAAGAGCTCTTGAAGTTCTTTCTTCTTAAGCGAGTGATTATAGATAAGGCGATCAACGCTACCATCTATTTCAGTATCCGTTACTTTGATTTGCATACGATCTGTAATAACAGCTTTCAGATCTGATTGCTCTTGCTGCATGCGCTTGCAGACTTGTTCCAATGAATCGATGATGGTGCTCATGAGTTATCCTTAGTGCCTAATCGCTTACAAACACTATAAATCACTAAAGACCAAAATTAAACCATTAAAAGAACTAAAATTGGAAAAATGGTTTAAAGAATAATTTGGATGATTTCGATTGCATTTTTTGGGGACAATGGGGGTTGTTTTATTATTCAGATATTAGAACCGGCGACGGTGTCGCCTGAACGGCCTACGGTCGAAAACAAAGATACTCAACCTACTAGGGTGCTTTGCATGAATCGTTTATCCTATAGGTTATGTTTCCGAATAAGCCCATCAAACAACTCTTTAATGCCAACGATAATTGGCTGAACTATCTCAATAAACATCGGGAAACCCTCCGAACCGTCGTCATTAAAACGTCACTAAAATGCTCGCTTTTGCAGCAGTTGTGGCATTAAAGCGACAGAGCGGTGGATACGAAAGCAACAACATGTCTTTCCTGAGTGTGAGTATCAACACGTTACGTTGACGCTTCCACACACGCTGTGGCCTATCTTTCTGGATAATCGTTTTCTTCTCAATCATCTCTTTAGTTGTGCAGCCAAAATCGTCTTAGGATGGGCAAAGCAACTGGATATCGATATTGGTGTGTTCTGTGCACTTCACACCTACGGCCGAAAACTGAATTGGAATGTGCACATCCATTTGTCTGTCACACGTGGTGGCTTATGTAAGAGGACAGGCCTTTGGAAGCCCATTTTCTTTAAAGCTAAGACTACTGAGAAGTGTTGGCGTGCCGCCATCACTCAACTTCTCGGCTCCTATTACTCAGAGTTAGATTTGAGTGGAGAGGGCTGCACTTTGCAAATAAAACGGCCAACGTGACGCCCACGATGACTTACCTCGGCCGATACCTAAAACGCCCACCTATATCGGCGTCGCGTTTACGACATAACTTCTAGGGAGGCTTAGTGACGTTTGATTACCTCAACCATAGGAATGGTCGGACTGAATCCCTCATTTTAAGTCCAGAAGCACTGATAGAGCGCATGATTGAGCATATCCCAGATAAGCACTTCAAAATGATTCGATACTTCGGGGTTCTATCAAACCGACGTCGCAGTGAGATGCTCCCTAAGGTCTACGATGCCTAAGGCATCGCCCCTAAAGACTCACCTGAAATACCAGGTTACGCCGCTATGCTGAAAGGGTATGTGAAGGTTGACCCGTTTGAGTGCATTCTTTGTGGGCACCGTTTAACGTTTCTTCGTTTTAGAGCTGGAGATCCACTGTCAGAGCTAGTTCATCATGCTTTGGTTCAATCCCAAATCAGGTCAATTTAGGTTTTTCGTAGGATTAGTGTATCTGAAATTGCGAAAACAGCCTGAAGGTGTTCATTAAACACCCGTGTTTAGATTATAGAGCGGCGTTGTTGCCTAAATTAGTTGAACCTTTTCCAAGTCCTGTGATCTGATCATT
>NZ_JBGOOD010000126.1:0-3894 GCF_041439475.1 Vibrio sp. 1S139 | reverse complement strand
AAGAGTATGGTTCGCACTCGTTTTACTCTGCCGCGTAGCGGCTTCGTTCAACAATCATTTATACCGCTAGCTTAGTGATTAGCGTGGTAAATATAGAATTTATCGGTCGAGTATGATTCCCAATAAATCATTAACTTACGTGCGTTGGCGCTGTGTTTTGACCTTCAGAACCTATCCGAATATCAAAGCAAGTTAAACTCTATAAATCCAATGCTTGACCCTATACGGTAAGGTGTTTATATTGTCGCCCGCCCAACGGGGCACATCCTAAAATGCACACCGGCCATCCTGCCATCATTCGTGTATTTATATTGGTGTTGTGAACTTCCATGCTAACGAAACTTCGTCCTTTTACTCGTGAATCGGGTGCGCTTATGCATCTTTCGATTCCAATCATTTTGACTCAAATAGCTACCCAAGCGATGGGATTTGTCGATACGACAATGGCTGGCCAAGTAAGTCCTGCCGAGCTTGCCGCTATTGCGCTCGGCACCAGCCTTTGGATTCCTGTATTACTGCTACTACGTGGCGTGATTATGGCTTTAACGCCTGTAGTCGCTTACCACCGCGGCGCACGTGATTTCCAAAGTATCTCTGTTGAATTCTTCCAAATGGTTTGGTTGGCATTAATTGCTAGCGTATTACTCATCGCTTACTTAGTGAGTGCGAAACCGATCTTAGAATGGATTGGGGTTGCCGCTGAGATCATTCCCATTGGTAGCGACTATGCTTTTGCCCTGGCCTTTGGTGTTCCGGGTATTGCCCTGTTTTATACCTTGAATGGCTTCTGTGAAGGTATGAACAACACCAAAGTGCCAATGATCATTTCTGTGGTTGGTTTGTTGGTAAATATTCCGGTCAACTACGTGCTTATCTACGGTAAGTTTGGCTTCCCTGAAATGGGCGCTGTAGGTTGTGGTTGGGCGACAAGCTTGGTGTACTGGTTAATGTCGGGAATGTTGTATTCCTACATTAAAGGTCATCACCATTACAAGACCATCATCAACTTTTCAGATGCGAAGCCAAAAGCAAAAGAGATGCTTCACCTTCTAAGGTTAGGTTTACCTATCGGGATGAACATCGCGGTGTGTGGCAGTATCATTGCGGTTATCGCATTGATGATCGGCCGTATTGGTGCCGAGAATGTGGCAGCGGCGCAAATCGCTCTCAATATATCGAGCCTAACTTATGTGATCCCGATGAGTATCTCGTTTGGCATTACGATTCGTGTTGGGCACGCTCTAGGTGAAAAAGATGAACTTGGCGCGATTGAGCGCAGTAAAGTCGGTATTTTGGTGGCAGCATTAATCTCGTTGCTTTCGGTAGCGATGTTCCTACTGTTCCCTGAATTAATCATTAGGCTTTACACCACTGACCCAGTAATCAGTGCAACAGCGGCAGTGTTATTGACCTTTACCGCTATGTACCAATTCAGTGATGCTCTGCAAACCTCTGCAAATGGTGCTCTGCGTGGCTATAAAGATACCAAGATCCCGATGATCTTAGCTATCGCTTCATACTGGGGCTTAGCGTTACCACTGGGTATGGTGTTGGGCTTAACAGACCACATTGTTCCAGCAATGGGTGAAGAAGGCTTCTGGATTGGTATTCTGACGGGATTAAGCGTATCAGCTGCGTTGATGTTGCTTCGCTTGCGATACGTAATTAAGAAGCGTGACTTGCCACCAGCAAGTACTCCATTGTTAAACTAAGATAGACCTATAAGCTAATACAAAAAAGCGCGTTATTGCTACTCGGCAATAACGCGCTTTTTTATTAAATTTCTATAAACCAGATAATGTCCTTGGTTTAACACTCATCGTTCATTACCCGAACTGTACACTCACAACCATCTACTGGACATGTGTCTCCACTTGTCCTGCCGCCAAAAGAGTCATAAAGAACATAACAACCTGAAGGTAAGGCATCATCAGTTATGTTATTGCTGTTAAGGTCAGCTTGACTAAATGGCTGAGTATATCCCACTACCGTGTGTCTGTTACCTAATTCAGAGATGATGCTGTCATCATCCGAAAAAGTTAGGAAATCGAGCATATTTAACGCATCTCCTGATTCACCTTCACTTTCAGGACAAAGTGTGCCCCAGTCGACTTCAACTCTACCGATACCAAAATCGATTACGTAGTTGCTCTGATCACCTGGGTTTGTTGCGTCAGGATCAAGCCCTGCGATAATAGCTTTAGAAGTCACTTGCGTGATCACGCCTTCCATCGCACCCGCAACACCTTCAAGTACCGTTTCTCTCGCTGATTCCTGAATACCAAGGAATCTTGGAGCAGCCGTTACCGCTAATACTCCGAGTATCACGATCACGATGATTAATTCCATTAAAGTAAATCCGTTTTTCTTCATGACATCCGCATCTTTTGATAACTTAAATATTCAATAACCCAATGAATTACCTATAACTATACACCTCAAATAGGACTCATAACACTCCACGGCTATCGCTTTTTATAACGCTGGTTGTGGTATTTGTTCCCTTTAGAGGCTGAAAAGATAACTGGAAGCGTTATCACATAAGGTGTCAGCGGGTTTAAATTCGATCAAATGCGTGGTGCAACTGAAAGTATCGATGGAAGAAGGTTTAATTGATTTATTTGAACTGAGGCTCGCTGCGTATAATCAAAGTTAGACCATTTTTGAGTCGCCCTTTGTGTTTCTACACTTAAGAAAGCAAGAAATGAAATAGAATCCATAAAAAAGCGCGTTATTGCCATTTGGTAATAACGCGCATCTATAATCGTTGTACGACTATCGCAACATTAGTTCACTGCTTTCACGTAAGGAAGCACTCGGAATCCATCACGTACTTTTTGGCTTGGAATGTAATGACGGAAAGCTAAGTTAAACACACCAGAATCGTTTTCTGTTTTGATGTTGTTTACTGCATCATCACCACAACCAAAGCTTACGGTGTAAGTGCCGTCTGCATTTTTCTCAGCCGTGTTTGAGCTTACGTTCGCCACTTCACCAAACATGAAACCTTGCTTGTTGTAGACCGTTACCGACCAAAACGCTTGGTTCTTAGGATCATCAAAGGTTGCCTGATGACAAGTGTCTGCTGGGAAGTTACCAGAGACTTCGTAAATATTGTCATCTAACTGCGCGCCACCCCAACCGATAGCCGCACCCACTGCGTACTTCTCTTTGGTAAACATCTCTTTTGAAGCATCTTCAGGGCTGGTAAACATACCAAACGTCGCCTGAGCACCATCGCGTTTCAGTAGTTTCGGCATTTCCATTTTAAGGTTTTTCTCTACCTCATCGAATGATTTCTCATCCACTTGCATTGCCATAAATTTGCCGTCTGCTTTTGCATCAATGCTCATCTGATCTTGGATTTTATGAACTTCATCTTTGGTGAACGTCGCATCAGTACGAACGATGACATACACGTGGTCTCCACTATGAGTAGAAAGATCAAACGTACCAGAACCGTATTGCATTGGCTGAATGCGGTGGTCTTCTGTAATCACTTCCATCGACATGTATTTGCCTTCAGGAATCTCAGGTAACGTGACGGTCGCCCCCTTTGATACATTAATTACTGCCATTGAGTAGTAGGTGTCTCGGTTCATTCGAACCACATCCTGTTCATCTGTTGGCGTTAGCTCGCGTTACGTTCCTCTCTTTGATTAAAACACTTAACGACACCAATAAGTTTAGATCCAGCCGAGAAAGCTGTTGTTCGATAGTCATCATAAGACATGCATCTGAGTAATATCACTCGTTAAATAATTGCACCATTGTGACTAACAAACAAGTCTCTGTTTAAACGATGGCATTTATATCCAACTAAAAAGGCGAACCCATCGGTTCAATGCCGTTCGGATAAGCATTACTGTTTGAATCTAAACGGATATTTAGCTG
>NZ_JBGOOD010000125.1:0-4660 GCF_041439475.1 Vibrio sp. 1S139 | reverse complement strand
CGCAGAGGAAGTCTAAAGAAAACATTACGTTAGACGGAATTTACGCTGAGCTTAGAGCTTAAGGTTCTGTCTATGAAAAAAGCATAGTTTAACCACTCTGCCCTTTTAGTAGTCACTCTACTAAAGGTAACAAAATTGAGGCTTTGGCTGACTTCACTCTTCTGCATTAGAGTAAGCAGCCAGAGCCTTTTTTATGCCTGTAATTTACCCATTAGCTTACTCGTTACAATAAAACCGCACTCAACTGACAATAGAATTAGGCAACGAGTTTCTACACTAGGTGCTTATTCTCATCGTTCTCTTGATATTCCCGTGCACTTAATCGCACTGAATAGTTCTTGTTAACAAAGGCTTATTGTCTGCGAAAGTTTCTGGTACATTAGCATCATCTTATACTAAGAAAGACCCGAATGAGGGAAGCTATGAAGCTTTACATTTACGGCCACTGCCCTTTCTGTGCAAGAGTCTCCTACATTGCTCAATCGCTAGGCTTGAACATTGAGCTTGTTTCTGTCGATTATGATGATGCCCAAACCCTTATCGATCTGATCGGTAAAAAGATGGTGCCCGTCTTACAAAAAGACGATGGCTCTATCATGGCAGAGAGCCTAGATATCATCGCGTACTTCATGGACTTGAAATCAAGCGATGAGCAGCGTGTGCCATCTGAGCAAGTGACTGTGTTCCAAACTCGCGCATTCCCTCTTACTCAACAGATTGGACGCCCATGTTGGTGGAACCTCGACTTGGCTGAATATCGCTCTGCTGGAGCCAAAGAAGCTTGGCGTGCCAGTAAAGAGACCGAAGGTTTTAACTTTGAAGAACTGTTAGAAAAGACGCCTCAGTTCGTTCAACTGATTAACCCATTACTGAAAGATGCCGAACTCTTACTGGATCTAGAGAATGGTGAGTCATCACTGCCTCTAGTCGATCAAGCGGTGTATTTCTCGATGCTTCGTGGCTTTTGCGTAGAACCAAGCATCACATGGCCACCAGCACTTGAACGCTGGTTAGAAAAGAAAAGTGAAACGCTAAAGCTGTCTTTACTTCGCTAGAAAGCTATCTCGATTAAGAAAGCAAGCTCTGATTAAGAAAACAAGCTCTGACTCGCAAGCGACTACAACGAGCACAAACAAAAAATCGAAGCTCTCAGGTGTAAACTGCGAGCTTCGATTTTCTTTTATCTGGCCATTCTATTTCTCTAAGGCTTTGTCTTACAGCAGACGCCTTCTCAAACCTGTTCGCTCCAAGATTCGTGTCGAAATTTCTTCAACCGATAGTGAAGAGGTGTTGATGTAAGGTATTGCTTCTCGACGGAACATCGCCTCTACCGTTTGCAATTCATACAAACATTGTGAGTCACTGGCGTATTCGCTGCCTGCTAAGCGGTTCTCACGAATTTCAGTGAGCCTTTCTGCATCAATGGTCAAACCAAACAGCTTATGTCGGTAGATCTCAAACTCTGGCAACAGCTTTAAGCGTGCCAAGTCATCGTGGATAAATGGGTAGTTTGCTACGCGTAAGCCAAACTGCATCGCCATATACAAACTTGTTGGTGTTTTGCCACTTCGAGAAACACCCAACAAGATGATGTCGGCTTCTTCCAGCCCTTTTAGCGTGATGCCATCATCATGCGCGAGCGTGTACTCAATCGCAGCAATACGGTCGAAATACTTCACCGAGTCCTTGTTTACACTGCGTGAGCGCTGCAACTTAGGAACAGGCGCCATCTGAATGTCATCCTGTACTTTCTGCACGATGCTCTCTAACACGTCATAACAGTGCGCGGGCGCTTCTAGCAATTTGGTTTTGATATCAGGTATCACAATCGAAAAGAACACTAGCGGTTCTAATCCGGTATCACGATACGAAATTTCAATCTCTTTTAATAAATCAGAAAGTTTGTCCTCACTTTCCACAAACGGAAAGGTTTTTTCATTGGCTTTAAAAGGGAATTGACCTAGAACAACATGCCCTAAAGTCTCACATGTTATGGCCGTTCCATCAGAAACATAGAATACATCACGACTTTGGATATCAATTTGCATTTTTTATTTAATGTTTAAAATTATTTTGAGTAGGATGGTAACCATAATATAGATAATAAAACCCTGCTGACTATTACGTCCCCCACAGCTTTAGAAAATAATTTACGTTTTTTTAAACTGATACGTAATCGTTTGCCTTTAAATCCCTACAATGCTTGCTATGTTTCTGGAGAAATAAATGCAAAATAATACCCTATGGTTCAATGGCCTATCCATGGAAGATGTCGACAAAGTCGGCGGTAAGAACGCCTCACTGGGCGAGATGGTTTCTAACCTGTCCAATGCTGGTGTTTCTGTACCTAATGGTTTTGCTACCACCTCTTATGCGTTTAACGACTTTCTTGATTACAAAGGTCTTGATGAGCGCATTCACCAACTACTTGATGAACTTGATGTTGAAGACGTTGACGCCCTGCGTAAGACAGGTGCAACGATTCGACAATGGGTTCTAGATGCACCCTTCCCAGAATCACTAGAGCAAGACATCCGTGAGAACTACCGTGAGCTAATTGAAGACAACGAAGAATTGTCTGTAGCGGTTCGTTCATCGGCAACCGCAGAAGATCTTCCAGATGCTTCTTTCGCAGGCCAGCAAGAAACCTTCCTTAACGTGAAAGGCATCGACGCGGTACTCGAAGCAACCAAGCACGTTTACGCGTCACTGTTTAACGACCGCGCTATCTCTTACCGTGTACACCAAGGCTTTGACCACCGTGGCATTTCATTGTCTGCGGGTATCCAGCGCATGGTTCGCTCAGACAAAGCCTCTTCAGGTGTGATGTTCACGCTTGATACTGAGTCTGGCTTCGACCAAGTGGTATTCATCACCTCTTCTTGGGGCTTGGGTGAAATGGTTGTGCAAGGTGCTGTGAACCCCGACGAGTTCTACGTTCACAAGCCAATGTTAGAAGCGGGTCACTACCCAATCGTTAAAAAGACGTTTGGTTCTAAGTTGATCAAGATGATCTACTCGACCAATCAAGAGATCGGTAAGCAAGTAGATATCATCGACACCGATACTCAAGAGCGTAACGAGTTCTCACTCAACGATGAAGAGATCAAAGAGCTAGCAAAACAAGCGATGATCATCGAGAAGCACTACCAACGTCCAATGGACATTGAGTGGGCGAAAGATGGCATCGACGGCAAGCTTTACATCGTTCAGGCTCGCCCAGAAACCGTATGTTCTCAAAGCGATCAAAACGTTATCGAGCGTTACGAGCTAAACAATAAGGCGGATGTCTTGGTTGAAGGCCGCGCTATCGGTCAGCGTATCGGCTCTGGCCCTGTTCGCTTGGTTGATTCTCTAGACCAAATGTCACTGGTTCAAGAAGGCGACGTGCTGGTAACTGACATGACAGACCCAGACTGGGAACCTGTGATGAAGAAAGCGTCTGCGATTGTGACTAACCGTGGTGGCCGTACTTGTCACGCTGCGATCATTGCTCGTGAGCTAGGCATTCCAGCAATCGTTGGTTGTGGCAGCGCAACAAGCAGCCTAAACGATGGCGATACCGTGACAGTGTCATGTTCAGAAGGCGAAACAGGCTACGTTTACAACGGCGAACTCGACTTTGAAATCAAACGTTCTGAGGTTGATGAGCTACCAATGCTACCGACTAAAGTGATGATGAACGTGGGTAACCCAGATCGTGCTTTCGATTTCGCGCAGATTCCAAACGAAGGCGTCGGCCTTGCTCGTCTAGAGTTCATCATCAACAAGATGATCGGTATTCACCCGAAAGCACTGCTCAACTTTGACGCACAGTCTGATGAGCTTAAAGCTGAAATCACACAGCGTATTCGTGGTTACAAAGATCCTATCGATTTCTACGTAGGCAAACTAACAGAGGGCATCGCGACCATCGCTTCTGCATTCTGGCCTAAGCGTGTGATCGTACGTATGTCTGACTTTAAGTCGAACGAGTACAGCAACCTAGTCGGCGGTAAAACGTTTGAACCGCATGAAGAGAACCCAATGCTGGGCTTCCGTGGTGCATCTCGTTACATCTCACCAGTATTCGAAGACTGTTTCGAGCTAGAAACTCAAGCGATCAAACGCGTTCGCAACGAAATGGGCCTTAAGAACGTTGAAATCATGATCCCATTCGTTCGTACTCCAAGCGAAGCGGCATCGGTTATCGACATTCTGGCTAAATTCGACCTTCGCCGTGGCGACCAAGGTCTGAAAGTGATCATGATGTGTGAGCTACCATCGAACGCAATCTTGGCTGATGAGTTCTTGAAGTACTTCGATGGCTTCTCTATCGGCTCAAACGACATGACGCAACTGACACTTGGCCTCGACCGAGATTCAGGCGATGTGGCACACCTCTTCGATGAGCGTAACCCAGCCGTGAAAGCAATGCTGAAAATGGCGATCGATGCGGCAACCAAAGCGGGTAAATACGTGGGTATTTGTGGCCAAGGCCCATCTGACCATGACGACCTAGCAGAGTGGTTAATGGAGCAAGGCATCAGCTCTGTTTCACTAAACCCGGATACGGTTATCGATACGTGGTTGAAGCTAGGTAACGTTGCTAATAAATAAGTAAATAGTAAGCGTCTTTAAATCGACACATTCAATCATCGAAACGAACGTCGTAACCTTT
>NZ_JBGOOD010000124.1:0-4778 GCF_041439475.1 Vibrio sp. 1S139 | reverse complement strand
AAGCCTTTTTTCTATCTAAATAAACAAGTTAGCTCTTAAGATCCTGTCTATGATGCTTTTTTAAGATCTTGCGCTGGGTAAGTAAGCGTCATTGCGCCTTCTACCGTTGTAACGTGAACGTAGCCGCCACCAGCACTTAGGCCAGTTACTACCATTTCACCTAGTTCAACACCTTTTGTTGCTACAACGCGATCATCAACTGAAAACACTTTACACACCTTCAATAAATTAAATAAATACGATAGATATCGAACGCGGATTTAAACAGATGGGACCTCAATCAACTAATCCGGTTATTTGTCGTAAAGATTAAATTCAGTTATGTATAAATAATTATGTATTAAAAATCAGTTTGTTAACTTACGCTGTGACGTTATTTATCCGCTGGATACACTACACCAACTTGTTGGCGCATCTCTGTAATTAACTTCGCAACCGTTAAAGCGCGCAGTTGGGCCTGCGCTTGTGTTGCGTTGTCGCCAGCAATGCAGCTAGCAAAGGCCTGCGCTTCGTAACTCATGGAGTTTTCGCTTTGTGCTTGAGTAAGGTTTTCTACCGTGCCATCGCGGTAGCGGATCTTAACGTCAGTACATTCAGCGATGTGATCGATGATGATCGCCCCTAATTCACCTTGGATCTCGCTTGGCGCATAAGAGTCGCTGACTTTGGAGTGCGCAAGGGTCACATCAAACTCAGGGTATTGGAAGATCGCACAGCCATGAGCATCGACACCTGAATCAAGTAGCTTTGCAGAAGCCTGTGCGTTTTCAGGTTTGCCAAATAGCGCGACTGTCGCGGCAACACAGTAAAAGCCAATATCGACCAATGAGCCGTTAGAAAAAGCTGGGTTGAAGGTATTTGGGTTCTCGCCGTTTAGGTATTTTTGGTAGCGCGATGAATACTGGCAGTAGTTGATGTGTGCTTTATGTACCTTGCCAATCTTTTCTAACCCAAGTTGAACTTGCTTAAAGTTCGGTAGGAATTGAGATTTATACGCCTCAAACAGCACCACACCGTTTTTCTCAGCGACTTCGAACATGCGTGTTGCTTCATCAATATTTGATGCAACCGGCTTTTCACAGATAACATGCTTGCCGTGTTCCATCATGAAGATAGATTGCTCGCAATGCAGTGAGTTAGGGGAAGCGATGTACACGGCTTCTACAGTGTTGTCATTGGCCAATGCGTCGAGTGAGTCATACGTGGTTTCAACGTCAAATTCTTGGGCGAACTGTGCCGCGCTGTCTAGATTTCGAGAGTAAACCGCAGCAAGTTGCATCGATCGAGATTCGTGCGCAGCTTGAACAAACTTTTGTGTAATCCAATTGGTTCCAATTACAGCAAACTTAATCATATAGGTATCCAGTCGTTAGTCGTCGTTAGTATATTGATTCTGCAGAGATAGTAGCACTCAACGGCTGGCAATGTGCCTGAGATTTACGGAACAATTTCCCTAAACATAGTGCCTAATATTAATGTTCAGCCTTCACAGAGCGTCTGAGTTGACCAGTGTAACGGTGCACAACTAAGCCATTTTTGCTAAGGTGTTATTGAATTCAAACAAGGTGATGATATGCAAATCCGGACGGCCAAGGTAACTGATATTAACGCGATCTTAGCGCTCTCTGAGCAGATAAACCGTCAACATCATCTTGGTGCGCCTATGGTATTTGCACCAGCGTCACAAGGCTTGGCCGACAGTGAAGAGTATTGGTTAGGTTTGATGCTTGACCCACTTGGCGCTTTCTTGGTTGCAGTAGACGACAAGCAAGTCGTTGGTTTTTTAGCGGGTAAGGTAACGCAGAACAAAGGGGTCAGTTTTATTCAGCCGCACAAGGTGGCAAGGGTCAATACGATTGTGGTGAACGATCAGGTTCAGAGCCAAGGTGCTGGTCGAGCGTTAATGAAGTCTTTTAATCAATGGGCGCAGGCGAGAGGAGCGATAGAACTTAGGTTGGAGGTAATGGAGTTTAACCAACAAGCTCAGGGTTTCTATGAGTCGTTAGGAATGGAAACTCAGTCACGAACCATGTCCATGCGTTTTGAGGAGATCTAAAGGTGCGTCTGTTTCTGCCTTTATCACTGTGTTTACTGTTTGCGGCTTCGAACGCGAATGCTGAGCAAGTCGTGGTCGAGAAAATAGTCTCTGACGCGACCGCTATCGAAACCATCGTATTCGAGTCTGCACCGGCTCATTCTCAACGTGTCTCAACGTCTTCATCTAACTCAACCTCTTCCACGAGCTCAAACTCCGAGCATGTGATTATTGTGGATGATGTTCTTAACAGTAGCCCTGATGAAAAGGTAGCTCAGTTTTCTCAAGGGTCATCGAAACGTCCACCTCAAAGTTCCTCTCGACAGTTTTACAACGTACCGGATAGCGCATCTGAGATAGATTCGCTGTCGCAAGTGGTTACGTTAGTTAAAGTCGATAAATCGAAACGTAGGATGTATCTGCTAAAAGGTGAAGAGGTGATTCAGGAGTTTCGTATTGCGCTAGGCAAACAACCGAAAGGGCATAAACGCTTTGAAGGGGACAACCGAACGCCGGAAGGGGAATACCAGCTCGATTATGTGATGGAAGAGTCGGACTTTTATCGCTCAGTACATATTAACTATCCGCAACCTTCGGATATGCAATGGGCAGAGCAAAATGATGTAGATCCTGGAGGAAACATCAAAATCCATGGCATCAAAAACGGCGAGCGTCGTTCGCCGAGCTTTATTCAAAGTTTTGATTGGACGGATGGCTGTATCGCGTTAACCAATCAAGATATGGATGAGTTTCTCCAACTTGTAAAAATGGGTACCCCTATCCATATCGAATGGTAGTCATTGGTACCCAGTTTTCTTAATCACTTTCCGCAGTCAATTAGCGCAATCAATTCGCGAAACCAATTCGTAAAAGCAACGTCCAAAATTAAACGCTAAAGCCGTTACAGTAAGACTCGACCTGCACTGAATATTGCAATCACAATCAGCAATGCAATGGTGACTGGCTTAAACTTCGCTCCACCAAATCTTTCGAACAGTTTAGAACCCACATAACCGCCAAACATGCTGCTTGGTAGAAGCGCGAGAGTCAGCCAAACTACATCGCGGTCGACTAACCCAGCGATAGATGCCGAAACAAACGCAGTGGAATCAGCCAATACAAAGAAGGCTATCAGGCCTGCTCTGGCAATGTGCGGACCGACTGGGCTTGCTAATGCATGAGTGCCAATTGGAGGCCCTGACATCGAAGCCGCGCCGTTCATTACACCCGCAAGGCTTCCTAGAATATAGGGAGTAAATCTAGGTTCGCTTTTGTACTGGAAACCTTTGTAGATCATAAGTGCAGACGCAAAAATGAAGGCACTGATGATCAAGATGATCGTGTCTTGGCTAACGGATTTAAGCAGAAGTAAGCCGACTGGTGTGAAGGCAAAACAAGGGATAAATACCTTTAAAACCCAGCGCCAGTTAACGTGTTTTCGAACTTTAGGCAGTAATTGAACATTGCCTAGGAGATCGATCAACATGAAGACAGGAACCAGTTCGATAACAGGCACGAATAACGCACTTAATGGCAATGCCACTAAGGTGAAACCGAAACCTGAGAAGCCACGAACAATAGCGGCGAAAATGAAGATTGCACCCAAAATTGGGAAGGTTGGACTAAAAATGAGATCCATAAATTAAGTAACCAATGAAGCTGTCTGTATAGAGCGAGCTAATGAAACCAAGTGAGTAGCGGAATGTACTCCTACTCACTTGTGTTTGCTACCTAATTTTAAGGTTTCCCGAGAGTTAATTTTAAAGTCTCTCGGGGTTGTTTTTGCGGTATTTGTTTGGTCAATTTATAGAGGTAAATTGATTCGGAAAATCAGTGAATACGGCATCTACTTTTGAGATGAATTTGAAGTGAGACGGATCGTTTACTGTGTAGCACCATGTTTGGATATTTGCTTCACTGAGTGTATCAAGATCGCTCTGATTCACATGCTCGTAGTTCATGTGACAGCTGAACGCTTTAACCTCGTCAATCAACATCAAGTCGGCTTGAGTCAGTTGCTCTGTGATCAGACCTACGCGGTATCTCGGCAGGTGACGAGCCATTTCAGAAACGACTTGATGGCTGAAACTTGAAAGCAGAACTCTGTCGGTGTCTAGATTTGAACGAATCAACTCGGTATGCAGCAAATCAACGACATGAGGCGCTTGATGTCGACTGTCGACTTTGATCTCTAAGTTCACGCTGAGATCATGCTGCTCAACAAGCGCGAGCAACTCTTCCAACGTCAATATTCTTTCACCAGCGAACTGCTCAGACTTCCAACTGCCAAAATCGAGCTGACGCAGTTCTGCAAGGGTGTGTTCGTCGACACGACCCTTGCCATCGCTGCAGCGCTCAAGGGTGTGGTCGTGACAAACCACAAGTTGATCATCCTGAGTAGGCTGAATATCAACTTCAATCCATTTCAAGCCGAGTTTAGCCGCTTGTTCAATGCTTGCTTTGGTATTTTCTGGGTGAGTACCTGCAACACCCCGATGACCTACGATGATAGACGACATAATTAATCCTTCTTAAAGACGCACCGTAAAAACGCATTAAATATCATTTTTCCCGAATACGCCAGAGTAATTGCTGGGCAAGAGTCTCTACACAGGATTCGGCTCATAAAAGTGATATTTTCCTCTTAGTACTTTCCTAGCAGTACTAAGAGGAAAAGCCTCTCGAGTGGAGCAATGCCGTTCGGATAAGCATTACTGTTTGAATCTAAACGGATATTTAGCTG
>NZ_JBGOOD010000123.1:0-4828 GCF_041439475.1 Vibrio sp. 1S139 | reverse complement strand
ACGTACGGTTCTTAGAGGGGCGGCACTTGGTAACAAGTGTCGTCTACTCGACAAATGTGAGTTACGATACCAACAGGTCGCCTGTACGATCTAGTCGTGACTAACCAGCGGGTGTATAAGATCGAGTATGAGTTACTGCATATAACTCATGACCTTTGAGCACTTATTAGCTGTCAGTCATCGCTGATTTAAACACTCTGTCATCCACTCTTCCACTTCATTGTCGAGCCAAGCAACAGCTCTTTCTCCTATAGGTGCGGGCTTAGGAAATGAGCCCTCACTTATCTTGCGATAAATAGAGGATCTGCTTAACGCAGTCTTTTTCATGACTTCTTTTATTTTAAGAAATCTCATTGGTATGCCTTATTTATAATTACTCGCGAAAATGTATACCTTTGTGACTTCAAGGAACCACATTAGTTAGGTGACCTTTGAGAGACTTCCGTTCTAGAGGTAAAATTGAAATCTAGTGGCCATCTGATGCCCGCATGTTTCTTCTCTGATATATCGAATGGTACGAGCCAAAGCTGATGCCCACCTCCCAACTCAAAGGGGAAATGCAGTGCTTCATCAAAGTTGTCTTGGCTAGGGTAAATCAGCACCACATCCTGACCACTTTCATCATCCGCAAGGTATTTTTTTGCATAAGCAAACAGTTGGTAAATATCCGATTGGGAGATATTTGAATTACTTAACTTGGTATTGAGAAGCTTCCACTTCGTATCGAGCACGACTTGATTGGTGTTCCCTTCCTTAATGATCAAGTCCGGGCGTAAACTGAATTTGTTTCTACCGTCATAACGGGCAAGGTACTCACCAGTAACTTGTGTATTAACACTGAGCTTAGGATGGCTGACCGCTAGTTGTTCTTTTAAAACTTTAGCAACGTAGTCTTCAAATACCTTTTCCATCGGGAACAAAAGAGAAGCTGCGTTAGCACTACCTTTCATCGTTTGTGGAGAAAAGCCTTCTAAGATTAGTCGACACCAGTCTAAAGGTATTTGGTAGTAACTCATCCCTCTATCAAGCCTGACTTTTGAAAAATCAACGCTGTAGTCCCTACTCTCTGGTATTTCATTAAATACAAAGTCTAGTTCTTGTAACAACTTCTGATTATCTGCACTCCGCGTATAACCTTTCACTCGTTTTAGAGCACTATGCATTAACCGGTTTACGGGACGATCGAGTAAGAACTCATCGTACTCACAGTAAAATTTATGCTTACTAATGGAATTATGCCTAACTTGTTTTCCTACATTCAGCTTCCCCTTTAAGAAACCTAAATTGTCTTCCCTACGCACATAGTCACTTCTTAAGCCACGTTTTACGAGCGTGTTCACCGACTGTAAGAATTGGCCTATAAATACCTCTAACAACGGCATTCTTTGGCGAGTAATATTAGCATTCGAGGTTTGAATATGTGAGAAACCTTTCAACGCACCTAACATTACTAGTAGTGTATGCCGAGCTTTCACATAAGCGTCATCATAGTTGTTGTCACTACCTTCATCTGTGAAGCCTTTTCCGATTTTAGGCAGGATTTCAATTTGCGTTTTATCTGGCGTGAACATAACTCCGGCATAGTTTTGAACTTGCAGAACTTCCATACCATTTCGACGACGTAATTGGAGAAGATTTCTTTCATTCTCATTACTTAAGCAAAGCTGCTTGAGATATTGATAGGCTGATACAGAGATAGCTTGAATGTGTGAAGATGTAGTCTGATCTTTCAGCACATCTTCACTCACTAAACAGTCATACTCGAAGAGAGTGATTTCTTACTTGGCTTTCACTAAGCTTACTCGCTATCTTTTGCGTAGATAGCTTTGAACGCTGTCGGGTTTTGCCAAACAGTCCCTTCCCCAAAAGGCTTGAATGAGTATGTCACTTTGCAATCCTCATACAGATCTAACCCATGTTCAGGGCCAAATAACTCACTGTAGAAGTCTTCTGTTCTTTGCAAAAATTGTAGTCCCTCGTCTTGTTTCAAACTGTCACCAAGGACTAAACGAATCTTGCTCCAATCTTCATAAAAATACTCTTCCAATAGTGGGATTATCTTGTTCTTAAATGCTGACTGTAGCTCGATAAACGCCTTGCCTTCATCAACCTCATTGAAAACAGGGAACAAGAAAGCATGACCGAGCGTATGCTCACGATCATAGAGAACTTCAATTCGCTTATTTAGTGTTTCTAGCAATTTAGATAAATTGATGCCCTTAACTTCTTTATCAGCAAAAAGCTTGGGGTTTGGCATCATCTCTTTAAAGTCAAAACGACGACGTAATGCAGTGTCCATCATGGCTAACGAACGGTCTGCCGTATTCATAGTGCCGATGATATATAAGTTATCTGGTACTGAGAAAGTATCACCAGAATAAGGTAGGGTGACTTCTAGCGGCTCCTGCGCACCTTTGCGCTTAGAAGGTTCAATCAAGGTAATCAGTTCACCAAAAATTTTTGATATATTACCTCGATTGATCTCATCGATAACTAATACATAGTTTTGGCGTTCTGTTTTGACTTCGCGCTTACTATGCGCAAGCTTTTCTAAATGCTTGATCAAAGCAGAATAGTAAGGGTTCAATCCTCCATTAATCACTCGATCACCATGAAAGATGTCTTTTAAGGTTTTTACACTCAAAGAATGAGTTGATTCGCCTTTGTCTTTTTCGAAGCGAATTGTGTTGTTATCGACATCAGTCACTATGAAAAACGTACGAACTGTGTCGACTCGAACGCCCTCTTCCAGTTCAGATAAACTATTTAAAAAACGCCCCCACAATGTATCAAAATCATCTTTCTCATCCGTGGTTTTGGTTTCTTGGTAGTCCTTAGCTTTTTCACAGAGCGCCTTAAATACACCCTCTTTTTCATAGTAAGAAATTTGACCGCCTTCTGTTTTAGCACTGAGCCCTTCCACAAACTCTTCATACCCATAGCTTTGATGGAATGTGACAAAACGAATTCGACCAACATCGGTCAATACTTTGTATTTTTTCTTTAGTGAGTCTCTTTGCTCTTCTGATACACCGGTTTCAGGATCAATGTTTATGCTGGCGTAAAAATCAGGATCAGCGGCTTGAACTGCAGCTTCGATAGTATGGTATGTTTTACCTGTTCCCGGTGGGCCATAGAGAATTTGATTTAAGGGAGCGGCATTTTTATTTACGCTGTTCTTGAACACGTCATACTCCTCTTTTGGCTCTTCAACCAGGGCTTTAGAATTCAATGGATAGTCATGTGCAATGTTTTCATAAACTGAAAGTAACGAGTCTAGATCCGAAATAAGCTCTTGATCAGAAGGAATAGACCCTACAGGGTAAAATTTGGCGACAACATTAGGTTCTTCATAAGATTTACCAGTAATTGTCTTTGCTTTTAAGTCTAGCGGACCTTTAGTCCAGCCTTTTTGAGTTAGCAACAATTCACAATATGGGTATATTGAGTCAGCGTTTTTCTTAGCTTCGTGCTTAGCCCCTCTGGTACCAAACTTTTCTTTTAGCTTGGTTGTACCTTGGTTAAGAGAAAGGTATACCCCGCTTCCATCAGCACAAAACAAATACACAGGGTAAATCCCGCCTTGAGTCGTCTGAGTTATAGCACTATGCAGGATAGAAACCCAAGGAACATCAGCCCAATTCCCAGCACCGATCGATCCCTTTAAAACAAAGGCACTCTCCTTGGTGCTAGCAATATTTTCTATTTCTTGAACAAGCTCGTTTCTAATAACTCGACCAAGACGGTGCCCAGAAAAGGCTTCCTTTTTAGCGCTCTGCCAGTTCTCAAGTACATCTTTTAGCTTTTCTCTTAACATTGTACCTACTACCTTTCTTATTATTTTCACCCTGAGCCAACAATATGAAGAACTAGAGTTCCTCCGCACCTGCACCTAAGAAATATTCGTAAGTTTCGTCGAACAGAGCCTCTTGAGGGAAATAAAACACTACGCCATCTCTACCTCTTGTCATCAGTACCCGGTAACTATTAAGCTTAATTTGAAAAGGGTTTTGAACATTTCTATTGCCTTTATGAAGAACCCAGCCACTGCCATTGTAGAGAAAGTCTTTTGCCCAGATTAGCACTGGCATATCAAGCTCTAACCCCTGGCAATCAAACTCACTAATTGTGCGCAGGAAACTACAACACGATGTCGAAGAACTAACGTCATCATGGAACCATGGGCCCAATGGTTGCTTGTTATACTTGATGTTGTCTGACGAACTTAACAAGCCGTACTTCTTGTTGGTGTTTTGATATCTATTGAGACAGTATCTTTTAGCTTTATCCAAATCTCTGGTTAGATAGATATTGAAACCGTCTTTAATCGTCTGCTTAGCCAGCGTAACATCCGGCTTACCATTCAAAGCACCTTCCACCCACTTAGGATATAAACTTGCGCTATGAGATCGTAAAGACTGATCTAAATTTAGCAATGGGTTTACTCGAACACGATTACTGCTCATGAATTGAAAATGATGCTCTAACGCTGGTGGGCAAAAAACAATCCAAAGCTCTTCACTACTTTTCAAAGCATCACACCAAAGAGAAATACCCACCTCTTCACCTACATAAATCTCTTGTCCCTCTCCAACTAGAGCGACATAGTGACAAGGCGTTTTATCTTTATCTGCGATCCTGATGATGCAAGAAGGCTCCGACATTTGGTAGTTCTTGTTTTTATTTTCGTCCCACATCCTCTGAGCTTCATCAAAAACAACCAAATTAGTGTGAGGGGTTGTATGATGCTTCATATATTCGAGCTTAAAGTCCTTTCATAGACAGAACCTTAAGCACTAAGCTCAGCGTAAATTCCGTCTAACGTAAT
>NZ_JBGOOD010000122.1:0-4942 GCF_041439475.1 Vibrio sp. 1S139 | reverse complement strand
TTATCGCCCAAACTGGTTAAATTTTAACAGTGACATCTACCCTGCCAGATAGGGAATTAACGCCGTTTTAAGTTCACCTTTAGGAACAGCAACATCAACACCACGCTCTTTCGACCAATTTAAAGTCTTAGCAAGCTGCTGATAATAGACATCCATCATTCCGATTCGTTTTTGAATACGCAACTCAAGGCGTTTTTTAGCGTCACCCTCAGCGGAACGGTTTTCTTTACTCATTGAAACGATTTTAGTTTCATTCAACGACAGCAATTTTTGTAGCAGTTCGACCTGCTGAGCAAGAGTGACATCCAGCCCCTCTTTTTTATCTGACGATAGCTGTGAAAAAATCTCTTCGCGTAGGCCCTGGTTCTTACGCCTTAAGATATCTTCAAGAAAGGGTTTTTCAGCATCATGCGCCGTTTCTAATGTTGCTAGATCGAGCATTAACTGATCTTGTACTTCTGCGATTTTCTCAACGCTCTGCGCATAACTTCCAAATGCGACAAACGCCAACATTAACAATAGACAACGCCAAACCTTCATCATATTAATTCCTATCACTGTCTAAATTGACCCTATAAATAGTAGTAAACAGAATATGGATAACAAGCATTTAAACGTATGTTATGTTAAAAATTCGCAAATTATCAGCCTGCTTCTAATATTTGAGAGTTCCAATCCCCTCTTATGACCTGTAGAGTACGCATCCAACAAAGAACAACAGCCAATATCTTCATTCGAGCACAGCACTAAAGCGCCCTAAATACGATGTTGGCTCACAGCAAGAGAGCATAAAAATGAACAACGAACTTGATATTATTGAGTCTCTAGAAGAACTAGAGCAATTCCTAATTTCAGTGGAAGCTGGCGGTTTAGGCCTTGAAGGCGTTGAAGGTGTAGGCATGGCAACCAATAATTCAGATGGTCGTCACTTCGTTGCTGTATTCAATAGCAGCCATAAAGTTCTGCTTGCTCGCTGGATCACCAAAGAGGTGTTTGATAACGGTAAAGACTTGGTACGTAACGGCCCTCGCCGCACTCACTAAGCCTTTCCAATAGCACCAATGATTAAAGCCCAACACGTTCACTGACGATCTGTTGGGCTTTTTTGTATCGTCTGTCCCGTCCTGATAGTTAATAAACCACTCAATACAGAATAATTAGCGATAACTTTCAGTTGTTGTGAACTTTAGCTACAGCTCAATGTCGTATTCGCGTGAATTGGTGTTTATGCGTCTTTTATCGTGTATCTGCCGTTTCCCGCATTTATACATAGTTTCACTTTAACCATTTTATGACTTGTGGCACGAAGAGAACTTATCTAAGCTAACCACAATTCAATGAGCTTGCTTTAACGACTAACAGATTTGATTACTGACTAATTTGCTGAACACATCGCTACTTTTCTTATCCACACAGAACCGCCGACAAAAGCATTCGCTTTGGGCGCTCTTCCTTACCGGACTGGTTATCGTAACTTGTCTGGCGAGCACTCTGGCCGTCAAGAAAGTATCGTTATCTGCATCCGCTAATGGCCAATCAGTCCTAGTTGGCACACAAACTCATACAGAAACCAGTAATCCCCAAACCAACATCGCTTCTTCAGAAAAAATGGCTGCTCTATACGCCAGCGTTTTCGGCTTAGAAGCCTCAAAAATGTTAACGTCCCCCAATTCAAATTCATGCAGCCTAAGTTCGAAAATGCTGACCTTTGCCGCACCTAAAACGGGCTGGCTGATCCCTTTCGTTCTGATGATTGCTGTTGCATTCAACTTATCTCCGCACATCTCGAGATTATCCGGAGACAATCATCGCTCTACTCGACCGACAAAACACCGATTGCATCTAAAGCACTGTATATTTAGAGAGTAAATAACCGGGCTACTACACCCTTTTATTTATTTTTTGGAGATACATTTGTGTACAACACACTACTAACTAAGTTTGTCGATTCGTTGGCATTCTGCATGCGCACATGCGCAAAAGCTTTCGTCACTGCAATCTTAGTCATGACGTCATTTACCGCCCTGGCTCAAACCACGGGCTGGATAAGCGTGCCTGAGCATCCGCCAGTTAAGATGCGAATGATGTCGACGGGTGAACAGTCGGATAACGGCGGTACCGTTCAAACTGTATTGGACGTTACACTCGACGGTGACTGAAAAACCTATTGGCGCAGCCCAGGTGAAGGTGGCATTCCGCCAAGCTGGGACTGGTCTGATTCAACTAATATAGAGTCTGTAGATTGGCATTGGCCGATCCCTAAATACTATGAACAACTTGACGTGATGACGTTAGGTTACAAAAAGCACGTAAGCTTTCCTGTCACCCTAACGTTGAAAGACAAAACGCAACCTGCTGTATTTAAGGCTTCTCTCTCGTTCCCGTCGTACACCAATATTTGTGTTTTGACTGACTATGACATCGAACTCCCTATCGACACGCAGCAATTGCAGTTCGATGAAGAAGCGATGTTCTTGTTCAACCAAGGCATGAGCCAATCTCCAAGAGAAGCGAACCGGACTTCAGTGAACGGTCTATTTTGGGACAAAAGCAAGCAACAACTGGTCACTCAACTAAACAGTAACGAAGGCTGGGATAAGCCGATGGTGTTGATCGATGGCAAAGAAGTCATCGATGATTTCTTTGCTCAACCAAGCGTCCACATCACAGACAATACGATGACCGCGGTATTTGACGTCAGCAACTGGATAGGCGAAGTCGACTTAACGGATCGCACCGTTAGTGTCACCGTTTCAGACACTAATTTTGCCGAAGAAATGACGGCTCAAGTCGGCTCAAAACCTATTGCTTATCAAGCAAGTAACAACGGTTTTCTTGCAATGATCGGCTTTGCTTTGATTGGTGGTTTAATCCTCAATATTATGCCGTGTGTGCTGCCTGTATTAGGAATGAAGCTAAACAGCATCATTCAAAACCAAGGCGCATCTAATCGTCATATCCGACTCTCATTCTTAGCTTCTGCGTCAGGTGTCATTACATCATTTGCACTCCTAGCCCTTGGCATGACCGTTCTAAAAATGGGTGGCAATGCGATTGGTTGGGGAATCCAGTTCCAAAATGTTTGGTTCATCGGGTTCATGCTGATCATCACTTTGCTGTTCTCGATTAATCTACTTGGGTTATTCGAATTCAGACTACCATCAGGTTTAAACACTTGGATGGCAACCAAAGGCGATGACTCACATTCAGGCCACTTTATTCAAGGCATGTTTGCGACGCTGTTGGCAACGCCGTGTAGTGCTCCGTTCTTAGGGACCGCAGTTGCTTATGCACTTGGGGCAAGCTACCAAGAGTTGTGGGCTATCTTTATCGCACTCGGCATCGGTATGAGTGCACCTTGGTTGATTTTCGCGCTGTTCCCGAGTCTTACAAAACTGCTTCCAAAACCTGGGGCATGGATGTTCAGAGTTAAGCTGGTATTTGGCTTAATGATGTTCATTACCAGTCTATGGTTAGCAAGCCTAATGAGCCCATTCATTGGTAAATTCCCGACGATCCTGTTGTCACTGTTTATCGTGATTACAGTATTGATTTGGATTGGCCGTAAGTTGGGCCGCAAGGTACTTATTCCTATCGTCGCAACCACAACCTTGGTGTTTGGTGCTGCATTGATCGTCGGTAGTGTCACCGCTGATAACTGGGCGACACCGATTGTTGACGATCTCGATTGGCAAAAGCTAGATGCAAAACAAATCCCTCAATTGGTTGAGCAAGGCAAAACGGTATTTGTCGATGTGACCGCTGAGTGGTGTATTACCTGTAAGGCCAACAAGATCGGCGTCATTCTCCAAGACCCTGTCTACAGCCACCTGCAGCAAGAAGACATTGTTTTGATGAAAGGCGATTGGACAACACCAAGTGAAAGCGTCACTCAATACCTACAAAGTAATGGTCGATTTGGTGTGCCATTTAATATCGTCTACGGCCCAAGCTATAGAAGCGGTATTCCACTGCCTGTCATTCTCGACAGTGACACTGTCGTTCAAGCCATCGACGCTGCGAGATAATAGATGAAGACTCCCAACAATAAAGATAAATCTAGCACGACTGAAGACAGCGCTGTAAAAGGTGATACCAAAAAGCCAAGTCGTCTTAAGAAGTGGGGAAAGGAACTGGTTTCAATGATATTGATCGTTGGCGTGGTTTCATTTGCCATGGACTTTTATCACAGCAGAAGCATGCCTCAGGGCGATGCGATTCCAATTGTGGGTCAATCGCTCCAAGGCGAAGATATTGATGTTATCGAGCTAAGCAAAAATGGTAAGCCAGTCATTGTCTATTTTTGGGCGACTTGGTGTGGTGCCTGCAAATTTGTAAGCCCGACGGTTAATAGCTTCAGTGATTCCCATCAGGTGGTTTCGGTCGCTCTATCGTCTGGTCCAGACGAACGTGTCCAGCGCTACTTGGATGCAAAAGAGTATGACTTCCCTGTTATCAATGATCTTTCTGGGTCAATCAGCAGAAGTTGGGGAGTCAATGTCACGCCAAGTATTGTCATCATCAAAGATGGAAAGATTAGCAGTATCGCAACCGGCGTTACATCCCCTATCGGCCTGTGGTTAAGAACCTACTTTGCCTAAATCGCTCGCAAAGAAAAACAGAGCAAAACTAAGTGAATAAACCGACTCAGCCAGTTTAACAAACAATATTAATGTGAGCGCAACCTAATAAGCGCTCACGATTATCACGAATTTGAGAAAAGACAATATGAAAAAGCATCTGATAAGCGCACTGATTATAGGCTCATTAATGAGTACTAATGCCTTCGCAGAATTAAACAAAGAACAAACTCAACAACTTGAAGAAATTAATCAATTCCTGAAGGAAAATCCATCGACGATCTCTGGATTGCATACCAGTTTAGAGCGGCGTTGTTGCCTAAATCAATTGAACCTTTTTCGAGTCCTGCGATCTGATCCTT
>NZ_JBGOOD010000121.1:0-4967 GCF_041439475.1 Vibrio sp. 1S139 | reverse complement strand
AAAGGTTACGACGTTCGTTTCGATGATTGAATGTGTCGATTTAAAGACGCTTACACACTATTTGGCAAGAGAGTTGTGGCACCTTGGTACAGTGAGAGAGCGGGAAGCCTATGATGCTTGTCCGTATCATAAGAAAGGGAGGTCAAGCTTTACCCCGAATGATAAATTTACAAAGGTAAGTGAAAAAAGTATCAAACTGATTTCCAAGTTGATTGATAACTTCGACTTCATCATTGAAATGATTCAAGAGGAGACAGGTATTGAATTTTCTCGAACCTGTATAAGAAAAATGCTTGAGGCTTATCAAGCGTCTGATGGTTGGTTGTACAAAGGTGCGTCGGAGCAAAATATTCCTTGGGCTTTTGCTTACTTAACTCTTTCACACTCGTTATATGGTCAAACAATTCACAACGAAAGTATCCGTAAGGCGTTGTTGAAAAAGAATGCCAAACTGGTTTTCAAGAAAAATCGTTTCATTCCTAAAAAAGGCGTGTATTTAAGTGCTTTGTTTTGTTTTTTAGATCATCGCCGAAAAGTGGTAAGTCACCATCTCACCGAAAGCCTGATTTTTTCTATATCAACATCAGAAAATGAAGTGCTACACACACATAAAATCCAGTGGGAGTCTACCGACTTTGATGCCCACTTGATGCTTCATAAAGATGATGAGCGGCGCTCTGAGCTTATTGACTTAGCTCGAGAGCACTTAGGTTATCTTATTCGTTAAGGTAAATGATGAGGCAATTTCTCACAGAAGGTCAGCTTGAGGCGTTGTTGTCGATGTATTCAGAGCGGGATTTTCCTAACAATACTCGAAAGGCGGTGTGCCTTCGTATTCTTCATGGCCACACTTACGAGTTGGCGGAGTTTATCACCGGCAACTCGCGCCGCAATATCTATAACGGGGTGAAAAAATTGAAAGTCGCGCATGACGTTATGATGAAAACCTACGGTAGAGATGGAGGAGTAAAACGATGAGACACGAATCGTTATTTGATGATATCAGCTCAGTGATTCTTCATCCAGGTTGAGCATAGGCTTTGGATGCTGCTGCAGTACTTTAGACAGTACGCCACGGTTCACCTTGAGCGTTCGGGCTACTTTGGTTTTATTTTGGCTGATGAGATCGACGGACTCTTGGAATATGACGGGTTTAAAAGCGTCCAGTATGACGCTGACGTCTGGCGTTTCAGTCCACTCATCAAACTGAGCCAGATACGATTTTAAACTGGTTTTGAAGGCTTTTTTAGCTTGTTTCATTTCGTCAGAAGGGGGCGTTTGCATGAGGACTACCTTAGAGCATGAGTTGGAGCGTGCAGCGGGAATCGAACCCGCATCATCAGCTTGGAAGGCTGAGGTAATAGCCATTATACGATGCACGCAACGAAGCGCCTGTGAGGAGCACTCCGGCCACTGGTTCCTGGATACCACTGGCGCAAGCATTGTAACGAATAATCGTTTTGGTTCAAGGGGGCGTTAACGTTATCATGACGATTTTGATGGTAATGATTGGAGTAATCGATGGCTTTTAGTGAATTTGAGTGCGCTCGCTATTTGAAGATGATGGAGCAATTAGTCGAGGACATTCGGCCTCCTCTGGCGATAAGGTCGGAGATCGATTATGTGACTGAGCTGGAGAAGCAAAGTCTGATGCTTTATGAAATGTCCCCTTCATTTTCTGGTGATGGGACAACGCAACGTTTCCCTGTTGCAAAAATAACGTACGTAAAAACCAAGAAGCACTGGGTACTTTATGGGATGCGTGCGTCAGGTAAATGGATGCAGCACTCTACCCATCATTTACTGGATTTGGCGATAGGCACTCTTAAATTAGATCCTGATAGCAATTTTTTTGGGTGAGAAGATATTTAAAGTATCCGTTACTCACGTTAAGTACTCGGGGCTGGTAATGCGATCAGGGAGTAGAGTGTAAACTCTAAGCTGTTTATGCCCCATTATAAGGCAAACTTTTTACTCATTCACATCCTGTTAATGTGCGTTTGCCCTACAAAAGGTTATCCGAACTTAGATGGGTAGAGTACACGCCTCAAATCAAATTGATTTTAGTAATATTGTATAGGTAAACCAACACAAACACGGTCACTACTTAGCTATAATTGACCGATATTTACCTGCACTGGTCGAGTTGATGAGATATCAAAGTAAACCCGTAGATTCAATGCCACTGATGGCACCTGAAGATACATTTAAAGAGAAAACACAAACCAACTCCCCTCATCATCCTACGTCAACGGATGCCCCTCAAGAAGCTACCTTGGAATACAATGTGGCGTTAGCTTGTTCACTCGATGAGGTAAAAGCATTCGGTATTGATTCGTTTGTTATAGCTGAAACTGAAAAAGAAAAGAGCCCTCTCAACTCTTGGGTTAAATCAAGAGGTTCGGATGATATCAGTACTATCCTGAGTACTCCGATATTGGTTAATGAGCCTAAAACTTTGCTCTATCAGTTTCCAGGCTCTAAGAAATCAGCATTGATCTATGACAACGTCCTTCCTGTTAAGAAAGGCAGTGCCGTTTATCGCGATGTCTTTATTCCTGTTAAGCCCTCTGTTCAAGTTGATGAGCGTTTAGGTTGGCCTACAGAGGGGTATTTCTACCACTTTGTTGATGATGAACTTACCCATGAATACAAAATCGCCGGCAATAACAAGTGGGGCTTTAATGTTACTGAATCCACTAAAGAGGGATTTAGCGATGAAATCATCGTTTCCAAACCACAATCTACGATTTTACTGCCTTATAAAATCGACAATCAGGTGATTGCAAGGCAACACCTTTTGTATAGAAAAGAGAAACTCTCACAAGACTTACTTTTAGATGAAATTTCGGCGGAGTGGCTCGATGAATACGCTTGTCTTCTTGATATGGATGTGGTGTTTTCCACTCGAACGGCATCGATTTTAGAAAAAGAGAAAGAGCAGGATGGTAAAGTCATTTACATTATTAAGAGTGGGGATAATCTGTCTAAAGTCGCACACAGACAGGGAGTAACACTTGAAGAATTACTGACTTTAAACCCTAGGTACAAGGACTCTCCAGACAACGTGAATGTCGGTGACGAAATTATCATTGAAGTGATTGAATCTTATAACGTTGAGCCTGAGTATCATACCTGTCAACTTGACACTAAGACGAATCAACGTGAAACATGGAGTAGTATTGCTGCGTTATATAACCTTTCGGCTAAGTCCCTATTGGGGATGAATCCAGATTATGATGCTGACCCTTCTGCGTTATCACTTGGTGATAAGCTGCAAGTCACATTACCTAAAGAATCGAGTGGTCAATCTTCCGTTCGTTCTGCTTTACCTGCTGAAGACGTAACCACATCAAAAACAGCGTTTGCTCATTCCAATGTTCAGTGTGAAGTTAGCAGTAAAACCCACTGTAACGTGCATCCTATTGTTGGTGATTCGGGGGCTGATAAGAACACACCGGTGGTAAAAGTTAAGCAACTCATTATGCATTCAGAGCCTTTGTCAACATCGGATAAGTTGGAGTTATTGGCTTCTGGTGATGGAGAAGCCCTTAGTAAGGGAAGTAAAGGGATTGAGGTCAAAGCCATTCAAGATGCATTGATTGACTTAGGTTTCGACTTAGGTCCAGCGGGGGCTGACGGTGATTTTGGCAAGGCGACAGAAAGCGCCATCAAACAGTTTCAAAAGGCATATGAACCGACCCACACCACGCATAAAAATTATCAAATTGGGGAAGTTGACGGGGTTGTTGATAAGAACATGATTCTTGCTTTAGATGAGGCTGTCGTACTTCTATGGATTCTTAAAGAAGACAAGGTAAATAATTGGGCAGAAAGTTCTTTTGGAGAAATTTTAGGTTCGGTTGAGTCGAAAAATGACTACTCTGCATACAACAGAACAAAAGGAGGGCTGAAAGCCTTTTTTAAAACTCAGCTAACGACGTTTACTGTCTCTGAGGTGATCGCAAAGCAACAAGAAAGAAGTATGTTTGCGGTTGGCCGTTTTCAGATAATCCCCTCAACTCTAAGCGAGGCAGTTGAGTATTTATCAATTAATAAAAACGATGTGTTTGACAAGAAAATTCAAGACCGTATTTTTAATGAGTTTCTAATAAAAAAGAAGAGGCCTCAGATAATCGCATACCTTGAAGGTTCGGGTAGTGTTGAAGATGCTATCTATGCATGGGCAAAAGAGTTTGCCTCAGCAGGAGTTGAAAAAGGAAGAAAAATAAGCAGGGATAGAATCGCGAAAGGTGGAGAGTCCTACTACGCAGGGGACGGATTAAATAAGGCCCATTTAACACCTGAAAAAATGAAAGAAACTTTAATAACAGCAAAGAAAGATAGTGTTTATCATGATTAAAAAATATGTATTACCACTTGTGATTTTACTCGTTAATTTAACTCCTTATGCGAAAGCCGTCACTATAGGAGATGATATCTGTGATTTTATCAATAATGAAGATTATAGCGATGTATTCAAGACTAGCTTAAAAAATCAATACCACTTAGGTCCCAACTTTAACAAGCATGATTATGTCTTTACTTATTCCTGCGGAGGAGGGGCTATTTGTGGGAATATTATGTCATCTCCAGACAATGTTTTGACCGATTTCCCAAGTGAGTTTTTGGTGGATTCACAAGAAGGAGAATTTAGTATGGATTATGATGTGAATTCAAATAAAATCTGTTTTACAGGCAAAAGTGCTTTTGACTCAGAATTTTATAATCATGAGTGTTATAAATTCCTTTCAGGAAAGCTTATAAAAGTCGTCGTAGCACAATAATAACTACAGCTAGCGCAAGCTTACTGCTCGCGCTAGCTCTTCAATGTGAACTTTGCAATACCTGTGATTATTCATTATTTTGCTAATTTAGTAAAAGCACTGGCAAACTTTTGTCCAGAGGCTTCACATAGACAGAACCTTAAGCACTAAGCTCAGCGTAAATTCCGTCTAACGTAATGT
>NZ_JBGOOD010000120.1:0-5108 GCF_041439475.1 Vibrio sp. 1S139 | reverse complement strand
GGTTCACTCGTTAAGCGGTGAACAACGCTTCATACGACCTCAGGTCGCACGGACATGTCTAAGTTTGACCAATGTGCGTTGGACTCAATGGCAACCTTCAAAGCGAGTGCTGAATCTGGCGATCTTGTTCCGAGTATGGCTCACGGCCTAGCGACGACAAGTTACGCTCAAGGCGCGATCTATGACGTAGTGACCAACTTCTTCAATGAGAAAGATGCCGATCCGAAACAAGCGGCAGCTAAGTTAGCAAAAGCAGTGAAAGCGGCTATCTAATCTAACTTGATAAGCGACACACAACGCACGTGAGTGACGGGTTGTGTTGCTTTATCGAACCCCCAGGGTGGGTAGGCTCGTAGGGAGCCTATCTGCTCTTCACTCCCAATTCTAATATGCGTGATGCTGATGTGGTGCCGAAAGGTAAGCCATTGGCTCGATTGTGCAACAAGGATAAGTTATGGAGCATGTTTTGACTGAGTCGACTCCAAAACCCACAAGGAGCCAGCCTGCACCGAAACCGAGTTTTGCTGACAGGTTGCAACATTGGTTACCTAAAATTGTGCTGGCGCCAACTGCGTTAGTGACCGTGGTGTGTATCTACGGTTATATATTTTGGACGGCCGCATTGTCGTTCACCAACTCTCGATTTCTTCCGAGCTTCAACTTCGTTGGTTTAACCCAATATGAAAAGCTGATGGATAACGATCGTTGGATCACCTCTATCACCAACCTCGGTGTGTTTGGTTTTCTATTCATGGCGATTGCTATCTTGCTAGGTGTTGGTTTAGCGGTATTGCTTGACCAAAATATCCGTCAAGAAGGCGCGATTCGTACTATCTACCTCTACCCAATGGCATTGTCATTCATTGTGACGGGTACGGCGTGGAAATGGATTCTTAACCCGGGTCTTGGCATTGAAAAGTTGATGCAAGACTGGGGATTTACTCACTTCAAATTTGACTGGCTCGTCAATTCTGAAATGTCGGTTTACACCTTAGTGATTGCAGCACTTTGGCAGTCTTCTGGATTCGTGATGGCGATGTTCTTAGCCGGTCTGCGTGGCATCGATTCTTCAATCATCAAAGCGGCTCAAATCGATGGGGCAAGCTTACCCACTATCTATCTCAAAATCATTCTGCCTTGCTTGCGCCCAGTGGTTTTCAGTGCGGTGATCATCACCTCACACATTGCGATTAAGAGCTTCGACCTTGTAACCGCAATGACTGCGGGTGGTCCGGGCTATTCATCGGATCTTCCAGCGCTATTCATGTATGCCCACTCATTTACTCGTGGTCAAATCGGCCTTGGTGCTGCCAGTGCCATGATGATGCTTGCCGGCATTTTAGCGATTCTCGTGCCTTATCTTTACTCTGAACTTAGGGAGAAAAAGTCATGATGAATAACATCAATTTTGCTCGAATCTTTATTTATTCAGCACTGCTTTTCTTCTGTTTAGTGTACCTAATGCCATTGTTCGTAATGGCGCTGACGTCATTCAAAACTCTGCCAGACATCAAGGCGGGCAACCTGATGAGTTTGCCAAAAGAGTGGGTGTTCGATGCTTGGTATAAAGCGTGGGACACCGCTTGTACGGGCGTGAAATGTGAAGGCATCAAAGGCTACTTCTGGAACTCGTTCCAAATGGTGATTCCTGCGGTTGCGATTTCAACATTGCTCGGTGCATTCAATGGCTATGTCGTGACGAAATGGCAATTCAGAGGTTCAAACCTGTTCTTTAGTTTGTTGTTATTTGGCTGCTTCATTCCATTCCAAGTGGTGCTACTACCAATGGCAACCATGCTCGGTAAGATGGGGCTAGCGAACACAACCATCGGCTTGGTGATTGTGCACGTTATCTACGGTATGGCATTTACCACACTGTTTTTCCGTAACTTCTATATCTCGATTCCTGATGAATTGATCAAGGCGGCAAAGCTCGATGGTGCTGGCTTCTTTACGATTTTCTTCAAGATCTTATTACCGATCTCGACACCAATCATTATGGTGACGGTGATCTGGCAGTTCACCGCGATTTGGAATGACTTCTTGTTCGGAGTGGTCTATTCCGGCTCAGATACTCAGCCGATCACCGTGGCATTAAACAACCTAGTCAACACCAGCACTGGCGTTAAAGAATATAACGTCGACATGGCTGCCGCGATCATCGCCGCACTGCCAACGCTGTTGGTGTATGTCTTCGCAGGAAAATATTTTGTTCGTGGCCTAACGGCAGGATCAGTAAAAGGATAATTACCCATGGCAACATTAGATTTAAAACAGATCCGTAAAACCTATCGCAACGCGGACAACGAAACGTTAAAGGGCATCGACATCAGTATCGATTCGGGGGAATTTTTGATACTTGTCGGCCCTTCGGGGTGTGGGAAATCCACCTTGATGAACACCATCGCTGGGCTAGAGAATATTAGCTCGGGTGAGATTGTAATTGATGGCATAGACGTGGCGCAGGTTGAACCTAAAGATCGCGATATCGCGATGGTATTCCAGTCGTACGCGCTTTATCCAAACATGACGGTACGCGGCAATATCGCTTTCGGTTTGAAGATCCGCAAGATGCCGCAACAAGAGATCGATGCTGAGGTTAATCGAGTGGCAGAAATGCTGCAAATCGAACAGTTGCTTGATCGTAAACCGTCGCAACTTTCTGGTGGTCAGCGTCAACGTGTCGCGATGGGACGCGCTTTGGCGCGTCGTCCTAAGCTGTATCTGTTCGATGAGCCGCTTTCTAACTTGGATGCCAAGCTACGTGTCGAGATGCGACACCAGATCAAACGTCTGCACCAAAAGCTGAACACCACCATTGTCTACGTGACCCATGACCAAATCGAGGCGATGACCTTGGCTGACCGTATTGCGGTGATGAAAGATGGTGAACTGCAGCAACTCGGTACGCCGCAAGAGATCTACACCAAGCCAAATAACATGTTCGTGGCGGGCTTTATGGGTTCACCATCTATGAACTTCATTAAGACCATGGTGGATTTGGATGATGAGCAGAATCCGATCATCAAAGTAACGGGTACAGCTGAGCAAGAGCACCACATTCGATTACCACAAAGCATGCGTGAGCAAGATGGCAAAGAAGTGGTGATTGGCCTGCGCCCTGAACATATTACCGAGCAGGAAAGTGAAGATGTGTCGGCAACGACCAAGCTAGACTTGCAGTTAGAAGTGCTAGAACCAACAGGGCCAGATACGATTGCGATGGTGAAAGTGAACGACCAAGAAGTGGCATGTCGCTTGTCGCCAGAATTTGAAGTGTCAGTTGGGCAAATGGCGCCGCTGCATTTTGACTTATCAAAGGCGGTATTCTTTGATGCTCAGACTGAAGCGAGAATTGATTTTTAGTTTTTGAGACAGTAGCTCAATGAGAGTCTAAGCTTAAGCAAAGGCAGTATCACTAATTACTAATAAGTAACGTGATGCTGTCTTTTTTGTTGTTTTAGCCTGTTTTATTTCCTCACGAAAACAGAGGGATAAACGAGATAAATGGATTAACTGCAATAATATCGCCAAATAGCCTCCGTTAGCTCTATAAAGCTGACCGAGAACAGCGTAGGATCGCGCTACTTTAGACCAAATACTAGGTTGCACATTAGTGCATAAACAGAAGAATACATGAAACTAACAGCAAAACCCTCAGCTAGTAACGCTTTACTTATTTCTATTACGACACCGGACTTCAAAGGTGACGAAGCAAAAGAGTCTCTTGCCGAACTTGCTCGCTTAGTAACAACCCTAGGGTTTAAAGTGGTCGGTACACAATCACAGCACCACAGTTCAACACAACGACAAAACGTGTTGGGCGCAGGTAAGCTTGCAGAAATTGCACACCTCACCGGTTACCAAGGTTCGATTGAAGAAGCAGAAGATGAAGATTTTATCGATGAATCTTTTGATTTTCGCGCTAGTATCGATGAATTAGATTTTGATGATCTTCCATCTGAAGATGTGGAGTTTGGTACTGCTGACGTAGTGGTATTCGACTGTGATTTGAGCCCATCTCAACTGCGTAATGTAGAAGCGCACTTGGGTGTCGAGGTATTTGACCGTACTGGTATCATCATCGAGATCTTTAGCCGCCATGCTCGTACTCGTACCGCACGTCTGCAAGTTGAAATCGCTCGCCTAAACTACTTAGTGCCTCGACTGCGTGAAACAGCCGACGGTGATAAAGAGCGTCAAATGGGTCAGGGTGCTGGTGAAACTTCATTAGAGCTAGACCGCCGTAAAGTACGTGACCAAATTGCTGCGCTTAAACGTGAGCTGGTTAGCGTACAGGACGAAATGAAGAACCGACGCACTCAGCGTTCGGAGCTTTTCACTGTTGCTCTGGTTGGCTACACCAACGCGGGTAAATCTTCGATGATGCGCGCTATGACCGCAACCGAAGTGAGCGGTGAAGATAAGCTATTCGCGACCTTAGATACCACGGTTCGTGCACTTCAGCCGATCACTCAGCCGCGTATCTTAGTGTCAGATACGGTGGGTTTCATCAAGAAACTGCCACACGATCTGGTTGCTTCATTCCACTCAACACTAGCAGAAGCGCATGATGCTTCATTGCTGCTTTATGTGGTTGATGCTTCTGATGTTTCATTCCGCGCACAGCTTGATGTGGTACACGAAGTATTAGCGCAAGTGGGCGTTGAAGGCAGCGAAAAACTATTGGTACTGAACAAGTGCGATAGATTGAGCGAAGACGAACAGTTAGAGCTGATCGAAGAATTCCCAGATGCGATGCTAACGTCAACTCGTGACCCGTTAGATATCACCAAGCTGCACAAGTACATTGTAGGTGTTGCTGAACAAGGCATGATCGAAGAAGAGATCACGATTCCTTATTCTGGACAAGGCATCATCGGTGAGATTCGCTCAAACATGAGTGTGGTGAAGGAAGAATACGACTACGAATGCATCAAGCTTACTGTACGCTCAAGTGCAATTGATTTAGCGCGCTTGAAAAAGCGTATGCAGAAGTCTTAATTTTGTAGCGAGCCTGGCAAGAACAACCAAAAGAAAAGCGACCCGATAAGGTCAATGCCGTTCGGATAAGCATTACTGTTTGAATCTAAACGGATATTTAGCTG
>NZ_JBGOOD010000119.1:0-5449 GCF_041439475.1 Vibrio sp. 1S139 | reverse complement strand
AACGGGTTGATTGCGATAACCGCCTAATGAACCAGCACGGGCAACACCCGATTCCGTTTCATCCACGATATTTTTCAAATAACCACGCAAGGAAAATGGAACATCCCTTTTCACGTTGCCAAAGTAATCTAATACACCATCACTTTTGGGTAAGCGATCAATAACAAGAACTGTATCCATTTCAGGCATTCGCCTAATACGATATTTACGAAGATAATTTTTGATTAGAGATGGATGGACTACATTTGGCACATCTTCCAATTTTATTTGATAACTCGATATTATTTTATAAGACATAACAGCCAACTATTAACGTTAAGAATCAACATAATATCAGAATCGAAAGAGCCTCCCACTTTGGAGACTCTTTCGATTCACCGAATGAAATAAAAACATCTATTTAAAGGTGTTCATTATTCCTATTATGGTAAATGCTCACTTTGTATTACAATGCAATCAACGTAATACAAGGAGGCTTACTATGCCATCTATGTCAGTCAGAATCCCCGAAGATATTGAACAAAAACTAACATTACTTGCAGAGTCCACGGGGCGAACAAAGTCATGGATTACCAACCAAGCAATTCAAGATTACTTAGTTCGTGAGCTTTGGCAGATCAATGAAATCAAAGATGCACTACATGAAGCTGACTCAGAACAGTTTGCCAACAAGGACGATGTACAAAACACATTTTCTAAGTGGGGCGTAAATGCAGATTAAGTGGCTTAAAAAAGCCTTAGTCAATTTAGAGCAGTCCGCAGAGTATTTACACGAACATAACCCACAATCATCACGTGAATTTGTTCAAGAAATCTATGATTTAACAAATCTTCTAAAAACCAATCCTGGCATGGGCCGTCCAGGTCGAGTTTTTGGAACAAGAGAGCTTGTCCTAAATAAGTTTCCCTACCTAGTACCTTATCGAGTCAAAAATAACTGCATTGAGATTTTAAGAGTATTCCCGACTCGCATGTCTCAACCAGAATTTTGGTAGGGATGGTTGACATCAAAAAAGCCCATCAAAAACGACTCCAACAAGGAGCCGTTCTTATGTATTTATCTAGGATCATATAAAAACGCTTGCTAGCTTATTTTTTGTTATGGCAATGGTATGGCTTTGTGCCTGCATGACAACCATTAGCATCGGTCCCACCGGAATGAGCAAAAGCCAAACCAGAAACACCAATCATCAAACATGTGATAACTAACTTTTTCATTTATATTCCTTTAAAAACAATGTCGAACTAAATTAATAGCCTACATCTAATAAATCATCAAAAAATTTTGGTTATTATTCTGTATGTCTATTTTTTATCCCAACCAATTACAAATCCGTTTTCAAAAACAACTTTCAGGTTGTAACGGTTTTTGCCTGATTTATCGTATTTCCATGTTTCTTTGACTTTTGTTTTAAAAACTTTTTGATCTACATCCAAAGGTTTTCCAATTGAGTCAATCAACTGCTCTTCCGTCTGCCCTTGCCAAATTGACTTTGCCATCAACTTGTCAACGAGATCAGAGTCACCATATTTATTCATCAATTTTTCACGTTTTTTTTTGTCTAGATAGCTACTGCCTAGGCCAATGATCACAATAAAAACCACACCCAAAATTAACCAATCCATCAAATCCTCTCTCAAGTTCCTTAGTAAAAATATAGAGTCCATGGTAAATGATACTAGACACATAAAAAAGCGGTGTTCATTATTCCTATTATGGTAAATGCGAGAGTTTGCCATCAGAAATCCCCCTCAGAAGCCCCCAAACGCTCCAGATTGCGATTTACAGCATCAAACCAACCAACATCACATCTAAACGCTTTGAAAGTTTATGACGCTCTGAGAGCAAATCACAGCTCGAATTAACATCTTTTGAACTCACCCAAATATCACACCGTAACGCCCATAACCGAAAGTTTGCGATTTGAGATCGGGCTTAGTCGTGAAATGAACGAAGTTCTTTCATGAATGAGTACGATCCGACAAACGAACGAAGTGAGCGCGTCAGCTTTTCGTTTCCTAAATCAATCGCGGTCAGCGTCCCCCTCTGAGGGGATTTAATTGTTATGTGGGAATGAAAGTGCTCTATAAGCGTTAAGAAATTCAATCACTGAAAGTGCCGAACTGGAGAGGGAAATTGGTAATTTTAGTGCATGCTCTTGGGATGCGTTGAGTAGGCGAGACCAAGTAATTCTGGTTGGATGAAAAGGCGGGATTAAGCCAGGAAGGAACGACCAGCGAAAATGCCAACTATTTCACCCTCCTGAAGTGCTTGGTCGCGCATAGCGCTACGCATCCTAGGTCTTAGAAACATGTTTCTAAGCTGCTCTTTTCTTTGCTCTTATTTTTCCTTTTCCTGTAACCACTTCCTGTAACTTCTTCCTGTAACCGCCGTTACACATACTGGTTACAGGAAGTGGTTACAAGTAATGGCATAACAACAAGGGCATGGAGTACCGAGAATATGTAAGCCTTTTTATGTGAAACTCGTATGTGAAACCTTTATGGAGAACACCTGTTTCACATAGCGGTTTCACGTAAAGGTTTCACATAAGTCATCGAACAAAGCGAGGCGACAGACCGCGTTCTATCATGACGGTAAATTCTTCTTGCAATAGTCTTCCCAAAACATTTGGTCAAAAGACGTAAAGCTTCTGAAATTAGACCGATGAACTTTCCCCCAAACAGAACGTGAGAGCATACGCATTCCTGAGTTAATCCGCTTCACATTAGCAATATCCACATCTGTCTTAACCATAACCAACCTCATACACAGACCAAACTTCGACAGAATACTAGAAGAGCCAGATACTCGGAATAGAGTGTTTGATTTACAGGGGTAAAGGGGGCGTTAGCGCCCCTTTCCAGCTCACAGAGAAATGAGCGTAGCGAGTACACTCTGTGTATGCTGGCTTAAAACAGAAGTACGTGATTAGAGCAGCATAAAAAAGGAACTAAAGAAGGATGAAGATAGAGATACGGGGGCAGTGCCAAAGATTGGCATTAAGTGGCTTTCCACTTGCTCGGTGTTCGGACGCTTCGCTTACTCACACACTGCGCCTAGCGGTATAAAGGGAAGAAACAAGAGTACAAGCGCGGCGAAAAACCAGCCCTTTCGGCTGCGCCGACCCCTACCCATTTCGACTCAATTTTATGAGTGATTTGGGTATCTCTATGGTCGCTTTCAGATTGGGATTTTTCTCTTACCCTTTCGGGCTGCCCTGCGCTGTGAGTTAGGCTTTACGCCCCCATTCCGGTCTCACAACACTAATCATTTATTCCTTTCCCGCTTATCCCCTCTAGCAGCTACAAGGGGCGGATTTATCGAGCGTTTGCTTAGTTCTGATTAGTGCCTTTACCATGCCACCTTTGGAATATCCCTTGATCGGTGGCTGATGCGCGTCGCTCTGTCCAAAACATCTTGAGTCCAAACAGAGTGCAGGAGTACTTGAAGTGCTTGCGTGATATGGCTATCATGAAAGGACTTAACGAGGGTGGAAATTCGTGTAAGTACTCCGAAAAGCCAGCTCTCCAAAGCTGGTTTTTTCACATCTGGGAAACAGATTAATCCCAAAAGCGATTGATCTCAATGATCCTTTTAACCGGTCATAGTTTTCCAAAACAAAAAAGCCTCCCATTAGGGAGGCTTTTTTGTATCTAATCCTAGGTACGCACTAAACAAATTATGTTAATCGAAAGGGATCCCTAATATCCCAAATTGATATTCTATTCCCATAAATACAAACACAAAAAAAACACTCAAAAAACCAAACCTTAAGCATTCAGTATTGAGTCGATACAGCCAATACACACTTCCAAGCTCTTTTTTTATTCCGTTACGCCAATGTTGAATATCTTCTTTTGAATGGCGATGAAACCAACTAAATGCAACCTGACTAGAACGAATCCACGCAAACGATGGAAAATTCGCCCATCCCTGTATTTTTTTAGGTGCATACGTATCAAGTTTATCGATCAAGTAGTCTCTTCTCTTTCGAAGAAGAAAAATTGTAATAGGCAAGGTTATTAAGTTTCCAACTACAGATACAATCATAACCACAATACTTATAATCATCCCCCCCCAAAAAGGAAGAACAATCCATGCAGAAGCGCCATTGATCATAAACTTAAACCTTCAATAATCTCAGTGATGTCCTCGTACATATCAAAAACTGCATATTCGGCCTTATCTCCAAGGTAGTTGGAAACATCCCCTCCATACAACCCCCAAAAATACAAACCACCAACCATTGGAATAATTGACAGCCCTTTCGTTGTTGGCGCAAGCCTAGTACCAACAAAACCAATCCCCTCACCAACAAAAACATTCATACCAATAGACGCAGTGTTTTTCACACCAGCCCTAACGCAAGCTTCAGAGAACCCATCATCTTTGGCACACACCTTTGCGATATCCATAAAGTTATCACGCACCCCAAAAATGGTCGCTACCCATGCCGCACGTCCTAACAGCTTGCTAAACTCCATCGACTTTTTATACAACGCCGTCATATCAATTCCGCTTACAGCTTTAGAAAAATCTTTCGCTTTATAAAGCTGTTTTTTGCCTACATTTAGATAATTATTGACCTTATTGGCTTGAATTTTTTTAATGTAATTTGGTGCGCCAAACTGAGTAGAGATAGTTCTAATTTCACTCTGAAAGTCTCTAGCTCTTTTTCGCCATGCTTTATGAGTTGGATTAGATTTTAACGTATCTCCTTTTATACCTTTTGTAGCTTCGGCCACTTCCTTAGAGTATTTATCAAATTGTTGAAATGCCTTTTGAATCCTATCAGATTGCGTTTTCATCCCGACAACACCCGCACCAGCAGAAGCAATCATTTGATTAGTAAAATTCGACTCTTCAACTTGACTACCATTCACCTCATAAACGGATGAATCTGGCATTGCTGTTGATGTAAGCATCACGCTAGCAAACTCTTCATGGTGCTCAGAAAACCATTCTTGTTGCTCATCCGAAAGCGTAAAAAACAATTCCGCCAATTCAGAGACTTGAGAAATAGCATCAGCTTCATCTGGATGTACTTCTCCCCACGGAGAAACAACAATAGGCATACCTTTAATCAAAAAATGAAAGGTTCTTTTTAAGTGAGGGTTAATTTCTATGATGTGCTGGATGACTTCATCCGCATCATTCAAATAGACCTCTTTGGCAAATTTTTGAAGGTCGGCCTTTTCATCAGCAAAAACGATATACACATCATCTACATCTTGAGTCTGTTTCAATTTTTCGGGTTGCATTAAATTCATATTCGATGACTTAGATTGAGTCACATTTCTATGTTCAGAATGTATTTTTTCATACTCGACCACCGATGCACTTAATGGAGGTAGACTTGCAAATACAGACACAGCTTGTTCAACCTGCTCAACGGGTTGATTGCGATAACCGCCTAATGAACCAGCACGGGCAACACCCGATTCC
>NZ_JBGOOD010000118.1:0-5653 GCF_041439475.1 Vibrio sp. 1S139 | reverse complement strand
GGTCTCACTTTGCTAAGTGTAGATTGGCAAAGGAGGGAGTGGATTCCATACATCAAGTCAGAGTTAACAGAATGTTAACATGTATTTGCCCTACTAAAAGTAATCCCTTGTCTGTTGGATATTTGCAAGGCAAACTGCTGGGCAAAAGTTCGAAAACACTCTGAATGTCTAAAAATCGCCATATTTTTCGAAACTAGGGATTTTATATCATTGGCTTTTCGGTTTCGGTTTCGGTGGCTGAAAGTTTGGGATAATTTGAAAACCATTTGGACATAGCTATGCCTGTACTCTTACCAGAGTACTAGCGGCAGAAGTTTCATAATTTCTGTTGCGCTGCGCTTACAAACCGATAAGAACATAAATCGATATCTACTTAGCCATCTTTACATACCTTTACATCACATGACGTTATCTTACTTACATTAGTATATTCTTAAGTAGTGAAACAAAGAGAAGGAAAACGTCATGAAAATCAAAAGCACGATAATCGCGTTACTCGGTATCGTTATTGCCTTCGGAGCAATGGCTGGTGGAATGAATAAAGGCATGAATAACAATATGTCACGCCCAGTATTTTCACAGTTTGATCTCGATGGTGATGGCAAGATAACCGAAGCCGAGTTCAATCAAGCACGCTCAGAACGTATTGCCCAGCGAGCAGAAGAGGGACGTACGTTGAAAAATATCAATCAAAGCCACAGTTTTGCTTCGTTAGATAGCAACGCGGATCGCACTATCTCTCAACAAGAGTTTAATGCTCATCAAGGCATGGTGAACCCCAAAAATACCATGGGCAAAGGCAAAAACAATCAGTAGCTCAATTCAATCAGGCCTCCATTTGTGAGGCCTGACTTATTTTGAGATCAAGGAAGCAAATCCGCTTATGTTGGTGTGCTACCTTTTGCTTAAGGAAAAGCTAATATATAGTAAGGGAATCGCTATGACTAGGTATAGCTGGTTACAAAGGGCTCTGTTTGTTCCTCCTGTTTTGTTGGGCATCGCGTTATTGGTGATCGCACCAGGGATGAAGGCTGAACCGCCTAATGCGAGTAATACGGCTGCTAAAAAGGTGGTTCGGGTGTTGAAAGTCGAGCCGCGAAATATCCAACCTTCTGCCATCGGATATGGACATACCGAGTCTGTTCAAGACTGGCAGGCACAGTCTGAACTTGACGGCGCGGTTGTGTGGGTTTCTGAGCAATACAAAACGGGCGCTATTATCCGCAAAGACAGCGAACTCCTTAGAATTGACCCCACCGCTTATCAACTTACTATTGCCCGTTTGCAAGCTGAGCTTGAAGTGCTAATGCTAACGAATCAGACCATTATCGATTCGCTCAAGATTGCAGAGAAAGAGTTTGAGGTACAACAGTCAGAATATGCCCGCTCAATCAAATTGAGTGAAACCGGGCATATCTCCAAAACAGAGAAAGACCGCGCGACCAAAGACTTGCTCAGCAGCCAGCAACAGCTCCAGACACAGAAAAACCAACTGGCAATTAATCAAGCGCAGCAAAAGGTTTTGCAAACGGAACTAGCACTTGCAAACCGAGATCTCGAACAAACCGTAATTAAAGCCCCATTTGATATTCGCATTGTCGAAACCTTGGTTGGACTCGCCGAGTATGTCAACAAGGGGGAATTGCTGCTCAAAGCGGATGACATCGATGCCGTTGAGGTTCGCGCGCAGTTTCCGCTTGGTAAAATGCGTCCGCTAAGAAATTCCAATCGCTTTGACTCGCTTGACGAAGATGTTCATAGCAACTTGAGCGCGACAGTCGAGCTCCAAGCAGGCGATAAAGTAATTACTTGGCCTGCCGAGATCAGCCGCTCCGGCGGTGAAATCGATGCTCAGACTCAAAGCCAAAGCCTGGTTGCACAAGTAAATCAGCCCTATCAGCAAGCCATTCCCGGGGAGAAGCCACCACTTATTCGTGGGACTTTCGTTAAAGTCACGATTAAAGCACCAATGATGGAGCAACAAGTCTTGCTACCGATAAACGCCATCCATGATGGTAAAGTTTACACTGTCTCTGAAGGTAAACTGAAAAGCAAACCTGTCAGGATAGATTTCGTCCAAGGGCAGGTTGCGGTGATCAAATCTGGCGTGGAATTCGGTGATGTGGTTGTGCTAAGTAAACTTTCACCCGCCGTTGAGGGGATTGCTTTACAACCGCAACCGGATGAGAAAATCGGCCTTTGGTTGGATACGCAGAGCGGATTTAAAGCCCTAAACGCGATTCAGAAAGAGGGCAAATTATGATCGCTTTTTTTGCTCGGCACACCACTGGCGCCAATGTCCTGATGATGGCGGTACTGCTGTTAGGGGCTTTTGCCTTGCCCAAACTGCAGAAAGACACTTTTCCGTTGACGCCGACCAAAAATATTGAGGTTCGGATCGTTTATCCGGGCGCGTCACCTTTTGAGATGATGGAAGAAGTGTGTTACCCGTTGGAAGATTCTCTCGATAAGCTGAGTGGAATTAAAGAGTTAAGCTGTGATGCCCGAGAGAGTTTGGTCATCGCCAATGTGGAAATCGGCGATGATGAAGACATTGACACTTTAACCAGCGATATTCAACAGCAGGTTAACGCCATCAGTGATTTTCCGGCTCGAGTTGAGCAGATCACGGTGTCGAAACTGGACCGAGTGGCAACGGTGGCCAGTGTCGCGATTACCGGCAATATGTCAGATAGGGACTTATATCTCTATGCCCAACAAATTAAGCACAAGTTAAAAGAGAGCCCATTGATCGCTCAGGTGACCGTGAGCGGTTTTGCGGATCAAGAAATAGAAATTCGCGTATCGCAGTGGAAGTTGCAGCAGTACGGCCTGAGTGTGTCCGACTTGTCCAATCTAGTACAACAGCAAAGTATCAGCACTCCTGCTGGCGTATTTAGTAATGACTTGGAAGAGATCAGCGTCCGCTTCGACCACTTAGGCAGCAACGTCAGAGACTTCGAAAATATCGTGATTAAATCCAGTGAGACGGGGACTCAGGTTCGCCTCGGTGATGTTGCCGTTATTCAGCAGAAGTTCACTAGCGATGAAAATCAAATCCTGTTCAATGGTCAGCGTGCCGCTTTGCTTCAGGTGTCCAAAACGCAATTTCAAGATACCTTAACGGTCAAAGATGCGATCGTCAGCATCGTTGAAAAAGAACAGGCGAGAGCCCCTGAAGGCGTCGCTTTAACCATCACCCAAGATTCCAGCACCAATATTATTGAGCGTCTGAGAATCCTCACCAGCAATGGCGCACAGGGATTAGCACTGGCATTTTTGATGTTGTGGGCGTTTTTTAATATTCGCTTTAGCTTTTGGGTCACCATGGGGCTGCCGGTTTCATTCCTTGGCGCCATTTTTGCGATACAACTTCTCGGTTATACCCTGAATATGATGACGCTGGTCGGGCTGATTGTCGCGATTGGTCTGCTAATGGACGACTCGTTGATCATTGCAGAAAACATCGCTGCCAAGAGGCAACAAGGGCTACCCGCGTTTGACGCTGCAGTTGAAGGTACCAAACAAGTCTTCCCAGGTGTGATTGCATCGTTTGCTACCACCATCATGGTGATAGGGCCGCTGATGTTTCTCACAGGCAAGATGGGCGAAGTACTACGCTATATTCCCATCGTGTTATTGATTACCTTGCTTGTTAGTCTGATAGAAGCTTTCTTGATCTTGCCGTCTCATTTGGCACATAGCCATACTGAATCTCGCTCTAATCCTATACGGGACAAGTTCATTGCCGGTTTTGAAAACATCAGAGACAGATTCTTTGTGCCAGTGAGTGTCAAGGCGATGAATGCACCTTATCTTTCAGTAGGGATATTGGTGATGGTGGTGATGATTTCAACCGCTTCCATTTCGTCAGGTTGGCTGAAATTCAAAGCCATGCCTGCCTTGGAAAGTGATGTGCTGCAGGCGCGTATCTTGCTCCCTCAAGGCAGTTTACTGAGCCAGACAGAGGCGGTGGTGGAGAAGGTTTCAAACGCGCTTGATGAACTCAACCAAGAATACGCAGAGAAATACCCAAGCTCAAAACCTTTGGTCGCGAGCACCACGATCATGTTCAACTCAAATGCTGATGCTAATGAGTCGGGGCCGCATATGGCAACCGTCAGTGCCGATCTATTGCCAGCGCAATTTAGGCAGCAGAGCATTAAAGATCTGATCCAAGATTGGAAACAAAAAGTAGGCCCTACGGCGGATGTGGTTTCACTCAAGTTTACCGATAAAGAACGGGGCATTGCTGGCAATGGCATTGATATTCGGGTTCAGGGTGAGTCGTTACAAGAGCTCAATCAAGTCAGCCGCTCGCTGGTGAAATGGTTGAAGGGATTTGACGGTGTCTATAACCTCTCCACCGATCTGCGTGAGGGCAGAACCGAATTTCACGTTAACCTTAAAGATGAAGCTGGCGTGATGGGAGTTAATGCTTCCAACATTGCTCAAACGCTGCGCAGCGCGGTAAAAGGCAGTACTGATCTGACGGTTTTCCAACAAGGCGAGCTGGTGGATATTAGTGTGAGACTGGATGAGTTTACGCACCAAGCTAGCCTGTATGAGTTGAATAACTTGATGGTGACTGCAGGCAATGGAACCCTAGTTCCATTATCAAGTGTTGCGACGTTTGACAGAAAACAAGCCTTCTCGCGAATTCACCGCATTAATGGGATGAACACTGTGGTTGTGCAAGGCAATATCGATACGCGGGTTGCCAATGCGCGTGAAATCATGCTGCAGTTCAATAGCGAATTTGTCTCGCAAACTCAACACAAATTCCCAGACATCACCTTCACCTCGCAAGGTCAGGATAAAGAAAGCTCAGATACGGGCTCCTCGCTGGCGACCTTCTTTGCTCTTGGCGTGGTGGGGATTTATCTTATTTTAGTGTTCCTGTTACAAAGCTACACTCAACCGATTGCTGTGCTGCTGGCAATCCCTATGGGCTGGATTGGTGTGGTATGGGGGCACTTGGGCATGGGGTTCGATTTGACTATTCCAAGCTTGGTTGGCTTTGCTACCTTAGCGGGTATCGTCGTTAACGATAACATTCTGTTGGTCAATTTTATTAAGAAGAATATCGCCCAAGGCGAGCGCTTGATAGACGCTTGTCGAGAGGCGGTACGTGACCGATTTAGAGCGATATTTATCACCTCGTTAACCACATTTGCAGGATTGCTTCCACTGTTAACCGAAACCAGTACGCAAGCGCAATTTCTGATCCCGTTAATTGCCAGTATTGCGTTTGGCTTAGTCTCGGCTACGTTACTAGCGTCAATTGTTGTGCCTTGCGTGCTGCTTATTTTGGACGATTTAAAGCTGACCAAATGGGCAGAAGGTGCTCAATCTTCCCTTTGAGGCCCTTGGGAGTGCATGCTGAACCATGTCATTTAGCCCGGCATGAAAATGGTAGTTTGCGTAGAATTTATTTGGCGATTAAACCCTATCACTGACTGCTGTTTTTTTGCGTACAAAAAACAATAGGGTCAGGTCTTGTCTTTTGCTCTTTGGTGGCAGTTTTTCTATCAGGTTTAGTTATTTGTCATACCTGAAGTTATTAGTCATTTGCTAATGTTTGATTTTCCAAAACTCATTTCTGTCCGTGCGACCTGAGGTCGTATGAAGCGTTGTTCACCGCTTAACGAGT
>NZ_JBGOOD010000117.1:0-5679 GCF_041439475.1 Vibrio sp. 1S139 | reverse complement strand
GGGATTATCTGCTAACTGCAGGATCGTTCAAGTCTTCTTAAACGATCGGCATTAAACTTTGAGTTAGGCTTTTTTTATGATTTGAAGATGAGTATTTGATTTTTAAACTTGTTCTAAATCACTAGTTGCAATGTTAGCTAGGTGTGCAATTAAAATTTTCTGATAAACTTACATAAATTTGTTGATTTTTCACACGAAGGTAAGGAATAAGTGACTACTACAGAAACAGTCAATGCAGATGTGTTACTTGAAATGGAATCAGTCCACGTTATGCCATTCAGTGAACACGATAAAATCATTCTAAGATCTTATGAGGCCGTTGTTGACGGTATTGCGAGCCTTATTGGTCCGTTTTGTGAAATCGTTTTGCACTCTTTAGAAGACCTCAATACTTCTGCGATTAAAATTGCCAACGGCGAAAATACAGGTCGTCAGGTTGGCTCGCCGATCACCGATCTTGCATTGAAGATGCTAAAAGATATTGAAGGTTCTAAGCGTAACTTCTCACGTTCATACTTCACTCGCGCTAAAGGCGGAGTGTTGATGAAGTCGATCACGGTTGCTATCCGCAACGGTGAAGACCGAGTGATTGGCCTACTGTGTATTAACGTGAATCTAGACGCGCCATTCTCACAAGTGCTGCAATCGTTCATGCCTACACAAGACGCAGACGAAGCCGCATCATCGGTTAACTTCGCTAGTGACGTTGAAGAACTTGTCGACCAAACGGTTGAACGCACCATTGAAGAAATTAACGCTGACAAATCGGTATCGAACAATACTAAGAACCGTCAGATCGTGATGGAGCTGTACGACAAAGGTATTTTCGATATTAAAGACGCGATCAACCGCGTTGCTGAGCGACTGAACATCTCTAAGCACACCGTGTACCTATACATCCGCCAACGTAAAACAGAGGATGAAGAGGGTTGCTAAGCTATACACTCCTAGTGAATGGGCCAGTCTATGGCTCACAGTCAGCAAGAAGTGCCTACCAGTTTGCCGTGGCTCTGATTAAACAGGGCCACAAACTTCACAGTGTGTTCTTCTATCAAGATGGCGTGAGTAACGGCTCAGACCTTACCGTACCGGCTAACGATGAATTTGATTTAGCTTCTGCTTGGCAAAAGCTGGCTGATGAACACGATGTTAGCCTTGAAACCTGTGTGGCAGCTGCGCTAAGACGCGGAGTGATTAGCTCTGAAGAAGCAGAGCAACATCAACTAAGTGCCTCTAACCTAGCCACTGGATTTACTCAAGCCGGATTAGGGAGCTTATCGGAAGCGCTACTAACGCAAGATAGGGTTGTGCAGTTTTGAGAAAGTTAGCCTTTATATTTAACAGTTTCCCTCATACGACCGCTGCGGGTAGAGAAGGGTTAGACGCATTACTTGCTGCATCTGCTTACAGTGAAAATATCGCCGTGTTCTTTGTTGGCGATGGCGTGACACAGCTTCTCAAGGCGCAGCAGCCCGACGAAATACTATCGCGTGACTACATCTCCGCATTCAAACTTATGGACCTGTACGACATCGAACAGGTGTATGTGTGTCAGCGTAGTCTGAGTCAGTTTGGTCTTTCAGCAGACAACCTGCTAATCGATGTGACCACCGTTGAAGCCGACGAGTTAACGCAGAAGTTAGCTCAGTGCCAACAGATCCTGACTTTCTAGGGGACGCTATGCTTCATATCGTAAAATCAGTCGACAAGCTTAAACTTGCATTGACCTATTCTCAGCCACAGGACCAGTTCCTTTTGGTGGAAGATGCAGTGTATGTTTGCCTTCCTAATCATGAGTTATTCACTCAAATCTGCGCAGTAGAGCAGGTGTCGGTGTTAAAACCAGATCTCGATAGCCGAGGTTTACAACTACTTGTCTCAAGTACCATTGATCAAGTTGACTTCGATGGCTTCGTTAAACTGACGGTTTTGAGCGACAAATCAGTGACTTGGTAAGCGTCTTTTATCAGTTTGGTTAAAATTAGACCACCCTGAGCTCTAGACGGCTAAAAAAGATCTGTATATTTCTTGACACACCTCCCACTGCTGAATAGAATTTTGCGTCCCTAATTACGACTTGTGATTAGGGATAGATTTTTCACAAAGCTTACTTTCAAGTAAATTTCAGGAGCTAGTTAATGGCAACTATTAACCAGTTGGTTCGCAAACCTCGTGTAAAGCAAGTTGTTAAAAGCAACGTGCCTGCACTAGAAGCGTGCCCACAAAAACGTGGTGTATGTACTCGTGTTTACACTACTACACCTAAAAAACCTAACTCGGCACTACGTAAAGTATGTCGTGTACGTCTAACTAACGGTTTCGAAGTAACTTCGTACATCGGCGGTGAAGGCCACAACCTACAAGAGCACAGTGTTGTACTAATCCGTGGCGGTCGTGTAAAAGACCTTCCGGGTGTTCGTTACCACACTGTTCGCGGCGCACTTGACTGTGCTGGCGTTAACGACCGTAAACAAGGTCGTTCTAAGTACGGTGTGAAACGTCCTAAGTCTTAATTGATTCTCTTTTTTAAAAAGAAATCGTTAAGTAAGGCCAAACACTATTTTATTTATTATTCTGAAAAGTTTTGGAAAAAACCTGAAGAAGACAACGGAGAATATCCATGCCACGTCGTCGCGTAATAGGTCAGCGTAAGATCCTTCCAGATCCTAAGTTCAAATCTGAATTGCTGGCAAAATTCGTTAACATCCTTATGGTTGACGGAAAGAAATCTACTGCAGAAAAAATCGTTTACACTGCACTAGATTCAATGGCTGAGAAGTCTGGTAAAGACCACTTAGCTGTATTTGAAGAAGCTCTTGAAAATGTTCGCCCAGCGGTAGAAGTTAAATCTCGCCGTGTAGGTGGTTCAACTTACCAAGTACCTGTAGAAGTTCGTCCGGTTCGCCGTAACGCTCTTGCTATGCGTTGGGTAGTTGAAGCTGCGCGTAAGCGTGGTGAAAAATCTATGGCTCAACGCCTAGCTGCTGAAATGCTAGACGCGTCTGAGAACAAAGGTACTGCGGTTAAGAAACGTGAAGACGTTCACCGCATGGCTGACGCAAACAAAGCGTTCGCACATTACCGTTGGTAATACCTTTTTAGTGCTGCAAGGTTCCTTGCAGCACTTCTTTAGTTCCTATGCTTATGCTAGGAACTATTGCTATTTCTAGGGCAAGCAATTTTTAGCGAAGCATCGCTTTTAACGCCTAATCTAGACATAGCAATAGTCCCTAAGTCTCTAATAAGAGGATTCAACCGTGGCTCGTAAAACTCCTATAGAGCAATACCGTAATATCGGTATCGTTGCTCACGTAGATGCAGGTAAAACAACCACAAGTGAACGTATTCTGTTCTATACCGGTCTTTCTCACAAAATCGGCGAAGTTCACGATGGTGCAGCAACCATGGACTGGATGGAGCAAGAGCAAGAGCGCGGTATTACGATCACTTCAGCAGCAACCACTACGTTTTGGCGTGGTATGGAAGCTCAGTTCTCGGACCACCGTATTAACATCATCGACACTCCTGGACACGTTGACTTCACAATCGAAGTAGAACGTTCTCTGCGTGTGCTTGATGGTGCAGTTGTTGTGTTCTGTGGCTCATCTGGTGTTGAACCTCAGTCAGAGACAGTATGGCGTCAAGCTGATAAGTACCAAGTTCCACGTATGGTTTTCGTTAATAAAATGGACCGTACCGGCGCTGACTTCTTGCGCGTAGTTGAACAGATCAAGGACCGCTTAGGCGCAACTCCTGTTCCAATTCAACTGAACATTGGTGCTGAAGAAAACTTCCAAGGCGTTGTCGATCTTATCAAGATGAAGGCAATTAACTGGAATGAAGCTGACCAAGGCATGACTTTCACATACGAAGATATTCCTGCAGACATGCAAGAAATGGCTGAAGAATATCGTACAGAACTTGTTGAAGCTGCTGCAGAAGCAAATGAAGAGCTGATGGATAAGTACCTTGAAGAAGGTGAACTAACAGAAGCTGAAATCAAACAAGGTCTTCGTACTCGTACCCTTAATAATGAAATCGTACTTGCTACTTGTGGTAGTGCATTCAAAAACAAAGGTGTACAAGCTGTTCTAGATGCAGTTGTTGATTTCCTTCCTTCTCCAGTCGATGTACCTGCAATTAAAGGTATCGATGAAGATGAGAACGAAGCAGAGCGTCACGCAGACGACAAAGAACCGTTCTCAGCGCTAGCATTTAAGATTGCAACAGACCCATTCGTTGGTACTTTAACTTTCATCCGTGTTTACTCTGGTGTTGTTGAAAGCGGTAAAACAGCTTATAACTCTGTGAAGAAACAACGTGAACGCTTAGGTCGCATTGTTCAAATGCACTCAAACAAGCGAGAAGAAGTAAAAGAAGTACGAGCAGGTGACATCGCAGCCATCATTGGCCTGAAAGATGTGACTACTGGTGAAACCCTTTGTGACCAGAACCATAAGATTGTTCTTGAGCGCATGGAGTTCCCAGACCCAGTTATTCAGATCGTTGTAGAGCCAAGCTCTCAAGCTGATCAAGACAAAATGACTATCGCTCTAGGTAAACTAGCAGCGGAAGACCCATCGTTCCGCGTTGATATGGATGCGGAAACTGGCCAGACTCTGATTTCTGGTATGGGTGAACTACACTTAGATATCATCGTTGACCGTATGAAGCGCGAATTTAGCGTGAACTGCAACGTTGGTAACCCGCAAGTGGCTTACCGTGAGACTATTCGTGGTACAGCGAAAGCGGAAGGTAAATTTATCCGTGAACATGGTGGTAAAGGTCAGTACGGTCACGTATGGCTGAAACTAGAACCATCAGAAGCTGGCGAAGGCTTTGTCTTTGTGGATGAAATTGCCAATGGTATCGTACCGAAAGAGTTTATCGCTTCAGTTGCTAAAGGCGTTGAAGAGCAGATGAACAATGGTGTGCTTGCTGGCTATCCAGTTTTGGATATCAAAGCTACACTATATGATGGTTCTTACCATGAAACAGATTCAAGTGAGATGGCGTTTACAATCGCTGCCTCTATGGCTTTCAGAACGGGTGCACTTGAAGCGCAACCGGTTCTGCTTGAGCCTATGATGAAAGTTGAAGTAACTACTCCAGAAGACTGGATGGGTGACGTTGTTGGCGATATTAACCGTCGTCGCGGCATCATCGAAGGTATGGACGAGGGGACAGCTGGCCTGAAGATAATTCGTGCACAAGTTCCGTTGTCTGTCATGTTCGGTTACGCAACTGATTTACGTTCTGCGACACAAGGTCGTGCTTCTTACTCTATGGAGTTTAGTGAGTACGCTGAAGTGCCTAACAATGTTGCAAAAGCAATCATTGCAGAGCGTGGTTAAACAAAAGGAAGGCATTTTTTTTCATTTTTTGAAAGAACAATGCGTCCAAATATTGCGCTAACGAGAGTTGGCGCATAAAATAGCAATTTCTGGCGCGTCTCGCTCAATAATGAACGTGGCGAATCATAACTAGGAAGGAACACGATTGTGTCTAAAGAAAAATTTGAACGTACGAAACCGCACGTAAACGTTGGTACTATCGGCCACGTTGACCACGGTAAAACAACTCTAACTGCTGCTATCTGTACTACTCTTGCAAAAGTATACGGCGGTGTTGCTAAAGATTTCGCATCTATCGATAACGCTCCAGAAGAGCGTGAGCGCG
>NZ_JBGOOD010000116.1:0-5732 GCF_041439475.1 Vibrio sp. 1S139 | reverse complement strand
CATATTCGGTTTGATTGTGTAAAAGCGACCATATAATTCGTGCGTTCTTCGCGGCAAGTGCCACTATCGCTCGGTTCATTCCTCTTCGTTCTAGAACGCCTCGACACCACTGACTTAGCTTATCTTGCTTGTCGCCAAGGTTGGCAATGACTGTCCTTGCCCCGTGAACTAATAGTGTTCGCAAGTATTTGTCGCCGTGTTTGGTTATCCGACCTAAGCGAGGCTTTCCTCCCGTCGAATATTGCTTTGGTACTAGTCCTAGCCAAGCAGAGAAATCACGGCTTTTATCAAATTGAGAACCATTGCCTATCGAAGCAAGTATCGCAGTAGCGGTTTGCGGTCCAATGCCACGAACCTTCATCACTCGTTGAACATTAGCGCTGACCTTAGCAAAAGACTCGAAGACTTGTTCAGTATCGGCGATACGTTGATTCAACTCTCCAAGGTGGTGATAAGCATCGGCAATCACCGTTCTTGCGAGATGTGGCAGTTCATTTTCTGCATCTTCAAGCATTAAGGGAACGTGTTTCATTAATGAAGAGCGGCCAACAGGAATGATTAACCCGAACTCAGAGAGTAGGGCGCGCATGCGATTCATAAGCGCGGTGCGTTCACGAACCCAATGCTCTCTCATTCTATGTACCGATAAGATGGCTTGTTGCTCGGGGGATTTTACGGGCACAAAGCGAGTTGATGGACGCTGAACAGCTTCGCATATGGCAACAGCATCATTAAGGTCGTTCTTTCCTTTAGTTCGATAAGGAACCACGTATTTAACGGCCATAATGCGGGCGTCGTGCCCAAGTTTATTGAGTGTTCTTGCCCAATAATGTGCACCACCACACGCTTCAACGCCTATACGCATGAGTGGCATATTTGCTATTGTAGTCAGTAGTTTAGAGCGAGTTACCGACTTATGAAGTATGACCTTACCATTTTGGTCTACGGCATGAAGACTAAAGTGGTTTTTAGCTAGGTCGATACCGCAGAAATAAGAATAATCAGACATGGTGCCTCCGATGCATTTAAGTACCACATAAGTGTGGCAGATCCTCGGTAGGGGGAATCCATGTCATTCGTTAAACGCTTCTTTGTAAATTCACAGCTTGTGAACTTGGTTTGTAGGTGCTATATTCACATATAGTGAACTTAGAGGTGTTTATGCACGTAATATCAAGAAAACCATTTAGTGATGCAGCGAAAAAATATCCGAATGATGCTGCGGCAATTGATGCGCTATATAAATCATTAAAAAATAATAACTTTTCAAATCCACTGGATATGAAAAATGTTTACCCAAGCTTAGATAACTTTAAGTATAAAGATAAATGGTATGTTCTTGATATCGGTGGGAATAATTTACGATTAATGACCTTTATCGAATTTCGAGATAATAGAATGTTTGTTAAGCATATTGTTCCTCACGCAGAATATGACAAGTTATGCGCCAAATACGCAAAGGAGTCGAAATGAAAAATTTTAATCAAGTTAAATCAACAGCATTACAATTATTTTCAATGGCTAGTTTTGTTGGTCATATTTCAACAGAAGAAGAATACGCTGAAGCCTTGGAGTTAATGGAAGATCTTATTGAAGAATACGATATTTACAAACCATTAATTGAGGTTTTGGAAGTTTCTATTGAGCGTTGGGAAGACCGCGCAGATGAATTTGCAGAGTTTAATGCTCGTATTGAGAATTTAGATGATGGAGTGGCAACACTGCGTGTATTAATGGATCAGTATCAACTTAAAGCTGATGACTTAAAAGATGTAATTGGTGGTAAAAGTTTGGTTTCAATGATCCTTAACGGTTCTCGCAAACTAACAAAAGAGCATATTCAAGCTATTTCATCTAAATATAATATCAGTCCTGCATTGTTTTTTGGCTGCGTTTAACAAAGCAATCAACACGATTTACTACATTCGGCATTGTGGGTTTGCCTTTAGTTTCAGTGATTAAGGCGGTAAAATTCAGCTAAGTCTATGTCGTAGTAAACGTGTTATTGCGGCGCTGACGGATCCCCTCATATTTTCCCTAGTCCTGCGTTGTGTGTGAGCCTTTGATATTCGAACATTCCCCATTGATATTGGGATTCATTAATTTGATATCGCCGATGATTTCGAACCTCTCTCCCTAGACGAGGTATGGAGAGAACTCGACGGTGTTTAATGCTGTTGGCTTGGAAGTCAAAATGCCATTTGGCCTGTACTGCAATGAGGCCATTCCACCACATCAAGATTTCAGCGAGCAACGCAATAAGAAGCAGGATATCTAATCGCTTAGTACAACGAGTTCTGTTGTGACGAAGTGCGATCCCATAGGCGGTACTCTTTAGATCGCGGAAGGCCTCTTCTATCTGCATACGCTTGGCGTACAGATTGGTAATTTGTACTTCATTTAAGATATGTCTAGGGACATTCGTCGCGAGTAGCCACGGCTCCTTCGCACTGCGCTGGTAGAGATGTGTAGCGGAGTGTTTTTGGCTGGTTCTACTATGGCGCTGGGCTTTTCGGCCTTTTTCTAATCCCTTATAAACATAGGCTTCACAAGATATCGGTGATCTCTTTGCTAGTAAGCAGTGGCCAAGATATTTGGGTTTATGGACAGCGGTTGGATAAAAGGTTTTATTTGAGACCCAAGGTTTATGAGGTTGTTTGATTGATACTTCACCTCGGACACGACCTAACCAAAACCAGCCTTTCTCTTGAACTTGTCGGAACCAAGTATTTCGAAAACCTGCATCAGAAACGATGATTGGACTGGTTTTACTGGGTAAAATACTCTGCAATTTATCGAGGAATGTTTGGTGACTTTTCGGTGAATTATATTGGCCATACTCAAAAACTTGTTCAAAGATTGTGATGGCTCGACCATCAAGTGCAACGGATGCTCTTAACGTCATATAACGAAGTTGTTCACGAACATCAGACCAATCCACAAGGATCACAGGGCATGAGTTGGCGCCCGTTATTAAGTAGGCATGCCATTTATAAATTAGGTCTTTTTCACGATGTAGTTGGCGATTTCCAAGCAGTCTATCAACGCGTTTGATCGCATGTTTTACCGTGGTATTAGTTTCCAGTTTGCGACCTAGTTTAGTCAGCGTTAAGTCTGAGCCGTCAAGTACACTTTTTGTAGCAAGTATCAGAGAACTAACGCGTTTTTTGTGAATGGAGGGGCATTGGTTTTGTATGGTTTGTTGTAGAATCTGAATGTCGCGCATTGTTAACCCACTTGTTCGAAATGTGTGTTCAGCGATATTCATTAGATCAAAGACGGCGATGCGCGTCTACCTCATTGTTTTTACGCCTGATTATGAGGGGATTCGTAAGATTGCGGCGTTATGCAGCTAAAGTTTGTGGATAGTATAGAGGGAATGAAAATTGAGTACAATTAAAGAACACCTCCTCGATGTGCAGAGTCAGCGTGCAGATGAGTGGATTAGGGAAAGGGCAGCAGATCCCGAACTTGATGAAAATTCGGAAGAATATGAATATCTAGCAGACGAATATTCAGCGTATCAGGACCATTTATGGGATGAAGCCGAATGGCAAGCAGAGTTGAAATGGCTTACTGAAAATGGTTCATCGAATATTCATAATATTTTCATGACTGAATTAGACGCTTTAAAAGTTCTGGCTGAAAGTAATCAAGCTAATAAAACTAAAGTTGTTTTTATCCTTCATTCAGATATGGCTGTAAAAATGTCATATGCGCATGCTGTCACATTATTAGAATCTTTTCTAGGTGATACATTAAAAAGCATAATTTCACAGAATGACTGTTTCCTGAAAAATGCGATTGAGAAATTTAAAATTTTTAAAAATGTAAAATTATCTGAGTTAATCAAAACAGATTTAAATATTAACTCTTTAGTTAATATGTATTTAAGCGATGTGCTATTTCATAATATTCCAAACGTTATTGAAATGTATGAGCAAGTTTTGGGTGTTCACCTTGATATCAATATATCGAAAATAGTTAAAATTACTAAGTTAAGACATGATATTGTTCATAGAAATGGACGATCAATTGATGGTAGTGCTATTAATCTACAATATACTGATTTTTCAGAAGCTATTGAGGATATTAGAACTTTCTCATATGAGTTGCAGAAAGTAATCAATCAAGCAGAAGCTGCATAACAAATGCATCAACACGATTTACTACACTCGGCAATCTCAGTTTGCCGAGTGTTTCTCGTTTTAAGGCGTCAATTTCAAGTATGATTGCATAGTAGTAAACGTGTTATGCAGGCGTTATGTAACAAAAGGTAATGGTCAAAGTCACTGTAATTTCAGTTATTTTGACATCTATTGATGCCCATTAATTTGGTATAGAATAAAAACGTATTAAATGATGGAGGGTATCATGGCCAAGCAAGAGTATTGTTCAATCAAAGGATTTGAACCAAGTAATAGAACAAAAGAATATATCGAACAAATGGAGCACATTACTGATATGTCTTCGGTGCTGGAGAAGATCCTGTTTGCTATTCCCTTCTTCCAAATTTTTGCAGGTAGAGATTCTTACAAAGGAGTAGCTTTAGCATCTGCTTCTTATAATGTTTCAACGTATGATTGGCAGTTGTATGAAAGTGCAGTAAAAGCGATTGCTCCAATTGAAAGAGAACGCTTAGAAAATGTAGCTATGAGAGCAATGTTAGACACAAGTGGTGAGGAACGTAAATTTTGGGAGTGTGTATACAATGCATTATAAAGCTATATTATTAATTGTTAGTTGTATATTTTCGTCTTCTGTCTTATCTGAAAGTTGGGCTGAATTTTTAAAAAAAGATCTTAGCTATAAGTACCAAGCTTTAAATGTAAAAGTAGATGCTTGTAGTAAGCTGCGTGAAAGCTTTGTATTAAAACCAATAAAAAGTGATTGGTTTGGTACTTTGACAGATCAACAAAAGAAAGATGTTATTTTATTTGCAAGTGATTATGCGAGTAAGCAATGTTATAAATTGGAAGAATTAAGTTTTTCAAACGCTCTTTTACGTTATACCGCAGAGACCGGAGATAAAGAGCTTCTGGATAATTGGCTTGGTTTAAATAAATCTAATAAATATACAATTGAAGGCGTGGACTCTGTTGGTGCTGAAAATGTAATTGAATTTATAAATCAAGAGTTCACACAACCATTTCAGCCAATTGAGCTTATTAAATATTTAAAGTTATATTAACAAAATTGGAAAGTTACATAACAATTGCATCAACACGATTTACTACACTCGGCATCTTAGGTTGCCGGGTGTTTCTCGTTTTAAGGCGTTAATTTTAAGTATAATTGCATAGTAGTAAACGTGTTATGCAGGCGTTAGCCGAATCTATTAATCCGATATGTAATATTGTTTCTAAGGGGTATTTATGAGTCTTATATCAGTCAAAGTGAGTTCGAAAGCATTAGAGCATATTCGTTCTTCTACTAGTAAGAATCAAGAGCAGATGGCGCTTAAAGTTATATCTGGCGACCTATTTCATATTGTTGATACTATAAATAAATCTCGTAAAGTTCAATTAACAATGGCAGACCAATTAGCTCTCACTTTAGGTGATACTTCAGCAATTTGGCGTGCTCATCAGGAAGATGCAACCGACTTTGACATATTGTTTAATATGCTAAGCAGTAAGCCAGATAAAGAGTTTGTTTTCTCTTATAAGTTGATCGGCTAACAAATAAGGATTAAGGTGTTGCGCAGCCAACACTAAATCCCGAGTGTTGAA
>NZ_JBGOOD010000115.1:0-5831 GCF_041439475.1 Vibrio sp. 1S139 | reverse complement strand
GCAAAGATCGCGTCACAAAAATGTGTACAAGAGATTGGATTGACCTGATCAGTTAGTTTTCCGGATTGGTATTACTTCTAACTCTGGTAGTTAAGCTAAATAGAGCAGAGCGCTAATCTGATTGCTTTACTATGTGAAATTCCCTATCGCGTACGAACCTCGCCGTAAGGAGTGACGAACGTTATTGCTTGAATACGTAAAGGGTAATTGTCGATTATGTTCGTATTGGTACTCGTTTAGCTGCTATCTAAACCATACCTGATACACGTATCTGGAACCCTGAGACTGACTAAGGAAAAGGTAGGATGCTTAACACTTCAAGCTATCACACTCACTATGCATAAATAGAGATGTTGACTCGAAAGACCATCAAACAAACCTAAATAGCTATCTCGTAGATACAAAAACGCCTAGCGTTTGCTAGGCGTTGATAAATAGTGTCTCTAATACATCGACTACAGTATTTGCTTAAGCACCCTATCGGCTTTCACTCGAGTGATCTTACGAATCAACTTCTGAACTTCCATCGGGTAGCTCTCTACCTTGTCTAACTGCTTATAAGTACAGATAAGCTGAGTGTGTTGAAGGATGTTATCCACTTCAGCCTGAAACTTGTCTGTTAGGTGATGGTAGTTATCTTGGATAAAGATACCGTTCTCTAGATCCAACTTCCATGCGCGTGGATTTAGATTATTACCTGTTAGTAGCATGCAGCGCTTATCTACCCAAATGCCCTTTAGGTGGAAGCTATTGGAATCGTGTTGCCAAAGTCGAATTGATAGATTACGGCTAGCAATATGAGCTTCATTCGCTTTAGCGAAACGGCGTAAGTTCAGTTCGTAAAGGTATGGCAAACCACCAATCGTTTTAAACTCTTCTTCTGGTGAGATAAAGAAATCATTCGCTGTCTTATCACCAACAACAATGCTGACCTTTACGCCACGCTTAAGTGCTTTCTTCACTTCTTTAGCTAGGCTAGGTGGGAAGTTGAAGTAAGGTGTGCAGATGAAGATTTCATCTTTAGCTTGAGCGACGAGTTGGTTGATTCCCTGATTCAGACGGTTACGTCTTTTACCGATACCAACCAATGGTGTTACAGCCACTTGCTCTGCTGAAACCTCTTGCCCTTCGAATTGATACTGAGACCTTGCCAATGATGCTCGAAACTGACGAATCGCTGGTTTCAGTTCTTTGGTCGCAGGCTTGTTCTTATCAGCCAGGTCATAAACAGCGCTGTCCGCAACCATCTGTTCGTGTACGTAGGCAAACATTGAGTCAGCAAGAGCTGCATTGTTTAAAACATGGTAACGATCAAAGCGATAGCGGTCATGGTAATTCAGATAGATATTGTTAAGGCTTGCACCGCTGTATATCACGCTATCATCGACGATAAAGCCTTTTAAGTGCAATACGCCAAAGACTTCTTTGCCGCGAACGGGAATGCCATAGACAGGCACAGAATGTTGATATTTCTCTGCAAACTCTTTATACATGGCTGCATTGCCTTCAGAAGACTCTGCGCCAATCAATCCACGCTGCGCCCGGTGCCAATCGACACAAACGCTCACGTCTAATTCTGGATTCTTTTGCTTTGCTTCATATAAGGCAGTCAGGATCTCACGGCCAGCCTCATCATCTTCAAGATACAAAGCGACTAAACTAATACGAGTCGTTGCGCGAGATATTTCATCAAGTAGGCGAGTTCGAAACTCTTGCGCTGATAGTAGTACTTCAAACTTGTCAGGATTCTGCGCTATGGTTGGCAACTGTATGAATGGATTCCTACTGGCAATCATATTGACTGTTTTACCTTAAAAATATGCAAAATTGCGAACCTTTAATTTTACCAAAGGGATAGCACCAAATACTAGATAATCGAGGCATTCTCTAACAATTTTGCTGATAATGCATAGGAATGAGATCTTTTCCGCTATTCGAATAGCGCTCGTATAAAACTCTTAAACCATTTGGTAGATCTTTAGGGTCTACTTGTACGAATTTGTGTCGCGCGTAAAAATTGGTGAGATGAGCGTACGCAAAGCAGTAATCATCTTCCGTAAGCGTATGTTGCGCACAATAATCCATAAGCTGGGAGCCTAATTGCTGACCACGATGTTGTTTTGATATCGCCATACCGGTAAGTAAGCGATTATTTTCTATTGTACGAAAACGCACGACACCGCACAGTTCGTTATTCAGCAATAACGAATAGATCAGTTCACTCTTATTCGCTTTTCCCGTTGGGTAATGTTCTTTATAGAAACGTTTAACTAGGGGAACCTTTACTGGGTCTAATTGAGTAATGATGACATTGTTCATTCAGTCACTGCGCCATTGGTTTATCTGCTGTAGAATGACCGCAGTGTAAGTTAATTGAATATCGCCATGCAATTCCATCTCAATGCTAGTTTAAAAAATGTTCATACTTTTTCCATCGATCAGACGTGTGATGCGTTGGTTGAAGTCACCACTACCGAAGAACTTATTTCGCTTTACAAAGACCCTAAATGGTCAGCTTTGCCTAAGTTAATACTGGGTAAGGGCAGTAATATGCTTTTTACTGAGCACTTCGCTGGCCTGGTCATCGTGAATAAATTAGCCGGGATTGAGCTGGCCGAGACGGACAGTCATCACCTACTGCATGTGAGTGGTGGCGAGGATTGGCCAAGCTTGGTTGAGTGGAGTGTGGATAAAGAGCTGGGTGGTCTAGAAAACCTAGCAATGATACCCGGCTGTTCCGGCTCTGCTCCGATTCAGAATATTGGTGCGTATGGTGTTGAGCTACAAGACGTATGCGAGTATGTCGATATCCTGTGTCTGGATACTTATACAGTTAAGCGATTAAGCAAAGAAGAGTGTCTCTTTGGTTACCGAGATTCTATTTTCAAACACGCTCTCTACGATAAAGCGATTGTTGTTGCGATTGGTTTAACGTTGCCGAAAGAGTGGGAGCCATGCAATCACTATGGCCCGTTAAAAAGCCTAGCAGCCGATACGCTCTCCCCTCGCACTATATTTGATGAAGTGTGTGCTATCCGTTCAAGTAAGCTGCCAGACCCTAGAGTACAAGGGAATGCGGGTAGCTTCTTCAAAAACCCTGTGATCACCAAAGATCATTTTGATCGCTTGTTAGCTCTATATCCAAATATGGTTGGTTATGAGAGTAATGACATGATCAAAGTTGCTGCTGGCTGGCTGATTGATCAATGCCAGTTCAAGGGTGTGACAGAAGGTGGCGCTCAGGTTCACCCCAACCAAGCATTGGTTATTATCAATTATGATGAGGCTTCTGCTGTGGATATCCTTAAGCTTGCAGAGCGAGTGCGCCAGTCCGTTTTGAATAAATTCGATATTCGATTGGAACATGAAGTGCGCTTTATGGGACGAGACTGCGAGACAAACCTGGATAAGGCTTTGGAGTCATTGGCATGAGAGAGCACAGCACCAAGCTTGCACTATTGAGATGTCTTGCTGACGGTGAGTTTCATTCAGGTGAAGACCTAGGTGAAATGATTGGCGTATCACGAGCGGCTATCAGTAAGCACATTAAAGGTATTCAAGAGTGGGGTTTAGATATCTACCGAGTACAAGGCAAGGGTTACAAACTAGCCAGTCGTTTGGATATGCTTGACCAAGACAAATTGTCTGCAGTTAGTCGCGATGCTTCTCTTGAACTCATTCCCATCATAGGTTCTACAAACCAACACCTATTAGAGCGCACTAACACCCTCGAATCGGGTTCTGTCTGTATTGCTGAATATCAAGCTGCGGGTCGTGGACGCCGTGGACGAGAGTGGGTATCACCATTTGGTGCAAACCTCTATCTTTCAATGTATTGGAGACTCGACGCGGGGATGGCTGCCGCAATGGGCTTAAGCCTTGTGGTTGGTGTAGCTGTTGTTGAAGCTTTGGAAGAGATGGGCGTAGAAGGTGTAAAGCTTAAATGGCCGAACGACCTTTACCACAATGACAAGAAGCTTGCAGGTATCTTGGTCGAGCTGTCAGGACAGTCTGGTGGCGCTGCGCATATTGTGATTGGTTTAGGGCTAAACCTATCCATGGATCCAACAACATCAGGTATTGGCCAGCCATGGACTTCCCTTAAAGAAGTGTGTGATGGGAAGGTGCCAGACCGTAACCAGTTAGCGCAGGCTCTGATCAATGCTTGGGATAAGTCACTTGTCGACTACGAGTTGAAAGGAATGTCCAATTTTTTAGAGCGTTGGAACCGCTTGGATAATTTCTTAGGTCGCAATGTTAGATTGATCATTGGACCTAGAGAAATTGAAGGTGTTGTTCAAGGCATCGATGAACAAGGTGCTGTATTGCTCAAAACTGAGAATGGTGTCGAGAGCTATATTGGTGGCGAGATATCGCTAAGAAAAGGCGACTAAGGCGTTACTATTTTCTTAGTAACACTTCTTCAACCATATGATCTGCGCCTTTACGTAGAATCAGGTGAGCCCTTTCTCTTGTCGGAAGGATATTTTGTTCAAGGTTCAAGCCATTAATTGAACTCCAGATACCTTCTGCTTTGTCCAATGCGGCTTGGTTCGATAATTTAGTGTAATGACTAAAGTAAGAGCCAGGCTTAGTAAACGCGCCATCGCGGAATTTCATAAAGCGATTGACGTACCATTCTTTGATTTGTTGGCTATCAGCGTCAACATAGAGTGAGAAATCAAGGAAGTCTGAAATAAACACGCGATGTGGCTCGTGTGGATAATTCATTCCGGTTTGTAAAACATTAAGCCCTTCAATAATAAGCACATCTGGTAGGTCGACGCACTTAACGTCATCAGTAATATTGTACGTAAGATGCGAGTAAACAGGGGCTGTGACATTTCTCTTGCAAGCTTTTACATCCGAAACAAAGTTCACTAAACGCTTGATATCGTAAGATTCAGGAAAGCCCTTTTTGCTCATCAACCCTTTCTCTTCTAACACCTCGTTTGGATATAAAAAGCCATCGGTTGTCACTAGTTCAACTTTTGGGTGGTTTTCCCAGCGAGAGAGTAGGGCTTTAAGCAGACGCGCAGTGGTACTTTTGCCAACAGCTACGCTACCCGCAATACCGATGATAAAAGGTGGCGCTTTCTCTTTCTTATCTAGAAATTGGTGGAGTACCGAGTTTCTATTCTGTCTGGCTGCCACATAGAGGTTCAATAGACGAGATAGCGGTAGATAGATCTCTACTGCCTCTTCCATTGTGAGCTTTTCATTGATGCCTTGAAGCTCTTTTAAGTCGCTCTCAGAAAGTGTCATCGGAACTAAATTCCTTAGCTCAGACCAACGTTCGCGGTCAAATGACATAAATGGGCTCATACAAAACTCTATAGTGGATAACAAAACAAGTGCATGGAAAATACATCAAGCGATAGATAAATAAAATATCTTCCTGTACTAGATGCGGGTTAAAGACGTAAACCTTGAGCTAAATAGCCGTATGTAGGAGTTTGGTCAGAGAATTTTGCATTTTTTTTCAATTTACTATTGCAAGGTGGAAAATCATTCAATAAAATGCGCCCCACTTGTGCCGACTTAGCTCAGTAGGTAGAGCAACTGACTTGTAATCAGTAGGTCACCAGTTCGATTCCGGTAGTCGGCACCACTTTCTCCCTTCCTATAAGGCAAGCGAGAGAAAGCTCAAAATTTGGAGAGGTTCCCGAGTGGCCAAAGGGAGCAGACTGTAAATCTGTTGGCACTGCCTTCGATGGTTCGAATCCGTCCCTCTCCACCATATTCTAAAGGTTAAATAGCTCAAACAGAGTTACGTGTTGCGTGCATCGTATAATGGCTATTACCTCAGCCTTCCAAGCTGATGATGCGGG